>JAUNMG010000043.1 GCA_030531905.1 bacterium
ATCTCAAGATAGGAGTGTTGATAAGTATATGAAAACATTAGAAGAAGTAAATCAAAATCCAGATTTTAGAGAATTTATGAGTGCAGAAGAAGATAACCGAAAAATAGAAAATTCCTTAAGAAGAGAAGCTATAGAACAAGGAAGCTTAGCTGAAAAGCAAAGTATCGCTAAAGCAATGTTAAATGATAATTTAGATGTTAACACTATTTCTAAATACACAGGGTTAAGTGAAGAAGAAATAAAGATATTAAAGTGATTTCTTATTTAATCAGATTAAAAAGGCACATTAAAAGTGTGCTTTTTTCTTTACTAAAGAATGTAGAAAATAGTATAATACTCTATGTAGTAGGTGATCTATATGAAAAGTATATATAATTATAATTTAGAACAATTACAAGACTATTTTATTAATAATAATGATAAAAAATTTCATGCTTTACAAGTATTTGAATGGTTATATAAAAAACGTGTTTCTTCATTTGAAGAGATGAGTAATATAAAGAAGGAAACTATTTTAAAGTTAAGTGAAGATTTTGATATTAAAAAGTTAGATTTAATTTTGGTTGAAAGAGATACAGATGTAAATAAATATTTATTTAAGCTTAGTGATGGTGAACATATTGAAGCAGTACTTATGAGACATGACTATGGAAATAGTATTTGTATTTCAAGTCAAGTTGGTTGTAATATGGGGTGTCGTTTTTGTGAAAGTGGAAGAAGAAAAAAGGTAAGAAATTTGGAAACTAGTGAAATGGTTTTACAAATTCTTCAAGTAGAAGAAGACATAAAATCTCGTATTTCGCATGTGGTTATTATGGGTATAGGTGAACCGTTTGATAATTATGATAACGTTATTAACTTATTTAAAATAATAAATGACCCTAAAGGACTTGCGATTGGAAGTAGACATATTACAGTATCAACTTGTGGAATCATTCCTAAGATTGAAGAATTCATGAATTTTCCATTACAAGTTAATTTGGCAATTTCTCTTCATGCACCTACAAATGAACTAAGAAATAAAATAATGCCTATTAATAAGGTTTATCCTTTAGAAGATTTAATAAAAGTTTTGAAAAAATACATTGAAAAGACTGGTAGAAGATTAACTTTTGAATATATTTTATTAGACGGGGTTAATGATAGCGAAAGTGATGCTATTTCTTTAGCTAATCTAATTAAAGGGATGAATGCTTATGTCAATTTAATTCCCTATAACACTACAGAAAATATTCAATTTAATCGTAGTAATGCTATGCAAATTATGAAGTTTTATGATATACTAAAGAAGAATAAGATTAGTGTAACAATAAGGCGTGAATTTGGTGGCAATATTAGTGCAGCTTGTGGACAACTAAGAAGTAAGGAGGAAAGTTAATGGAGTCATTTTATTTAACTGATGCAGGAAAAGTAAGAGACCATAATGAGGACAGTGTAATTATTTCAAAAAATCAAGATGGTGAATATTTAATGGCTATAGCTGACGGAATGGGAGGACATTCTGCAGGGGAAGTTGCTTCATCTATTGCTATAACATATCTTGGTAAACACTTTAATGAAACATTTTTAAATATGAGTAAAATAGATGCAGTTAATTGGATTAGAGACTGTGTTAATGAAATAAACACTTTGATTTTTCAACATGAAAAAACTCATCCTGAAAGTAAAGGAATGGGAACAACGTTAGTAATGGCAATTTTAACAAAAGAATATTTATTATTTGGAAATATTGGAGATTCATCTGGATTTGTTATGAAAGATGATAAACTTCATAAAGTTACTTATGATCATACGTTAGTTAATTTACTAGTATCAGCAGGAGAACTTACAAAAGAAGAGGCCAGTGTTCATCCAAAGAAAAATGTTTTGATGAAAGCATTAGGTGCTTCATTAAAAGTTGATGTTGATATCTTTGATTGTGATATGGATGTTAAAGAAATACTTTTATCAAGTGATGGACTTACTAATATGTTAGATAAAGATCAAATAGAAAAAGTTTTGTTAGAAGATATTGAGATAGAAGAAAAAGTAATTAAGCTAATTCAAAAAGCTAATAATAGAGGTGGTACTGATAATATTTCAGTAGCGTACCTAATTCGTGATATGGAAGGTGAAGTATAGATGATTTCAAAGGGGCAAAAGATTAATGATCGATATGAAATAATTAAAAGCATTGGCGAAGGTGGAATGGCTAATGTTTATCTTGGTTATGATGAAATATTAGATCGTAATGTGGCTATTAAGATACTAAGAGGAGATTTATCTAATGATGAAAAATTTGTTAGAAGATTTCAAAGAGAAGCTTTATCAGCATCTAGTCTTTCACATCCAAATATAGTTGAAATGTATGATGTTGGTGAAGACAATGGACTTTATTATATTGTAATGGAATATGTTGATGGTATTACTTTAAAGCAATTACTAAAAAGAAGAGGAAGTCTTACTCTATCAGAAGCAATAGATATTATGTTGCAGTTAACTGATGGTATGGCTCATGCTCATGATTCTTATATTATTCATAGAGATTTAAAACCACAAAATATAATGATTCAAGACGATGGTCAAATAAAAATTACTGACTTTGGTATTGCTATGGCACTTAATTCAACACAACTTACGCAAACAAACTCTGTAATGGGAAGTGTTCACTATTTACCACCAGAACAAGCCGCAGGAAAAGGTTCAACTACAAAAAGTGATATTTACTCAATGGGAATAATCTTTTATGAATTACTAACTGGTAAACTTCCTTTTAAAGGTGATAATGCAGTAGAAATTGCTTTAAAACATATGAGAGATCCACTTCCTAATATTAGAGAAGATAATGAAAGTATTCCTCAAAGTATTGAAAATATTATTCTAAAAGCAACAGCTAAGAATCCTAAGAATCGTTATGATGATGTTAGAAGTATGCATGATGATTTATTAACAGCTCTAGATGATGATAGAATGAATGAAGAACCATTAATTTATAAATATCCAGAACATGAAACAGAAAATACTAAAAGATTAAAGAAGCTAGAAGAATTAGAAAAAGAAGATGAAGAAACAGAAGAAATAGCTGAAAAAATTGATCCAGAAGATAAAATCGATAAGAAAAATAAAAAAATAATCATGATTTTATCAGCAGTATTTGCACTATTAGTAGTAATTTTTCTAGTAGTAATATTCTTAGTACCAAAGCTTACTAAACCTAAAATGATTACAGTTCCAAGTGTATCAGGATTAACTGTAAGTAAGGCAACAGAAAAATTAGAAGATAAAGGTTTTGTTGTAAATACTAAGATAAAAAAGGTTGAAAGCAAAAAAATTGAAAAGGGTAGAGTTGTCAAAACAGATCCACCTAAAGGTGAAAGTGTAAAAAAAGGTAGTAAAATAACTATTTATAAATCTAGTGGAGAAGAAACATTTACTCTAGATGATTACACAGGTAAGAACTATATTGAGGTTCAAACAATTCTAGAATCTAAATATAAATTAGTTGTTACTATAGAAAAGAAAGATGTTGAAAATAGTGAATATGATGAACAAGAAATTATTGGTCAATCTCTAGCAGCTAAATCAGAAGTGAAAGCTGGAGATTCAATTACTCTATATATTCCTAATTTAATTGAAAAGTTCCCAGATATGGTAGCAGCAGGGTATAGTTATGATGATGTAACAGCTTTCTGTAAAAAATATAAATTAGAGTTAAAGACAAATTATGTAGAAACTACTGAGTATGCTCAAGGAAAAATAATTAGTCAATCAAGAGTAGCTGGTACTGAAATAGTTGAAGGAACAACTTTAACTGTTGATATTGCAACTAAGCCAACTGAAAAGAAAAATGATGATAAAACAAATGATAATAAATCTGATGGACAAGTTTTGGGATGTACTGATTCAAATTATGAAGAATACAATTCAAATGCAACTAAAGATGATGGAAGTTGTAAGACTAAGAAAACTCAACAGTAAAATAGAAGGAGAAATATGGAAGGTCAAATTATTAAAATTGTTAGTGATTTACATATAGTTAGTTATAATGGAAAGAATTATGACTGTAAATGTCGAGGAAAATTTAGAAAAGATAAAATAATTCCAAAAGTTGGTGATTACGTTATCTTCGATTTAAATAAAAAAGTTATTGAAGAAGTTTTACCTCGCAAAAACTCTTTTCAAAGACCAAGTGTTGCTAATATAGATCAAGCTTTTTTAATAACTAGTTTGCGCCTTCCAGATTTCTCTTTAAATTTATTGGATAAATTACTTGTTTTAATGGAGTTACATAATGTAGAACCTATTATATGTATTACTAAACGTGATTTACTTTCAACTGATGAATTAGAAAAAATAGATGAAGTTTTAGCCTATTATAAAAACTTAGGTTATCAAGTAATATATAATACTGATATTGATAAAATTAAAAAACTTTTAAATAATAAAACTAGTGTTTTTACAGGTCAAACTGGTGCGGGCAAATCAACATTACTTAATAAACTTAATCCAGATTGGAATTTAGATACAGGTGAAGTATCAACCGCTCTTGGCAGAGGTAGACATACAACAAGAGTTGTAGAACTTTTTGAAATAGAAAATGGTAAAGTTCTAGATACACCAGGATTTTCAGCATTAGATTTTTATGAATACAGCAACGAACAAATAAGAAATGGATTTATTGAATTCAAAAATTATCCTTGTATTTATAAAGATTGTATGCATACAAATGAAGGAGAATGTAGGGTAAAAATTGCAGTTAATGACAATAATATAATGAAGAGCAGATATGAAAATTATTTAAAATTTATTGAAAGAAAGTGATAGAATGCTTATATCTACATCGTTTTTAAGCAGTAATAATATACCAAAAGACTTGAAAAAATTAAATGAAACTTCTACGGATTATATACATGTAGATGTAATGGATGGTAAATTTGTTTCTAATAAAACAATGCCATTTAGGGAAATGAAAAATATCTACAAATATACTTCAAAAAGATTAGATGTTCATTTAATGGTAAAAGATCCTAAAAAATATATTGATGATTATGCTACTTTAAATACTGAATATATTACAATTCATGAAGAATTAACAGATAATGTGGAAAACTATTTAAAACAAATTAAATCTTATGGAATAAAAGCTGGTTTAGCAATAAAACCTGATACAAGAGTTAGTGAAATAGTACCATATTTACCATTTATAGACCTAATACTAGTAATGTCAGTAGAACCTGGACAGGGTGGACAAAAATTTATTGAAGATACTCCAAAAAAAATAGATGAGATAAAAGTTTTATTAAAAGAGTACAAGAGCAATATAGTAGTAAGTGTAGATGGTGGAATCAATGAAAAAACTTCAAAATTATGTAAAAAATGTGATATTTTAGTTTCAGGTAGTTATATTATAAATAGTAGTAATTTTGATGAAAAAATAGATTCACTAAGATAAGAATAAAAAGGAGAAAGACTATGAATAATGAAGAAGAAAGAAAAACATTTATTGAGGGAATACATGGAATCTGTCCT
>JAUNMG010000044.1 GCA_030531905.1 bacterium
TTATTTAGATTTTTTCTTTTTAGATAGTTTAAAAACACTTGTCTAAAACTCATATTTTTAGTAAAATAAACTAATAAGGAGAGTGAATTTATGTTACATGACATTTTAATGATTATTATAGGATTAGTAATTGGTGCAGTAATAGGTTTCTTTGTTGCCAGAACATTAATGAAGAAATATCTAAAAAAGAATCCACCAATTAATGAAGAAATGATTAAAGCTTTGATGATGCAAATGGGAAGAAAACCAAATCAAAAACAAATTAATCAAATGATGAAAAATATGAATAAATATATGTAGAACAAGGTGATACTTGTTTTTTTCTTTTTTTAAATATGATATACTAAGAAAGTATTAAAAAGAGGTGAGTAAGGTGAAAGATTTTAAAGAAAAGTTAGCACTAGTACCAACTAAACCAGGTAGTTATCAAATGAAAAATAAAGATGGTGTAATTATTTATGTTGGTAAAGCTAAAAATCTTCAAAGAAGACTAAGATCTTATTTTACAAGAACTGTTACAGGTAAAACTAAAATGTTAGTTGAAGATATAGATGATTTTGAGTATATTGTGACTTCATCTGAATTAGAGTCATTAATACTTGAAATTACTCTTATTAAAAAATATGATCCTAAATATAATATCTTATTAAGAGATGATAAAACTTATCCTTATATAGAATTAACTAAAGAAAAATATCCTAGACTTAAAGTAGTACGAAATGTTAAAAGAAGAAAAGATAAAAACTATTTATTTGGACCTTATCCTAATGTTTCAGCCGCAAGAAGTACAGTTGATATGTTAAATAGATTGTATCCATTAAGAAAATGTGAAACTCTAAAGAAAGATGTTTGCTTGT
Source organism: bacterium (assembly GCA_030531905.1). Taxonomy (GTDB): domain Bacteria; phylum Bacillota_I; class Bacilli_A; order RF39; family UBA660; genus UMGS995. The sequence goes on from JAUNMG010000044.1 coordinate 858, forward strand.
ATTATCATATCCATGAATGTTTAGGTTATTGTAAAAAAGATGTTGATATGAATGAAGTTATAAATATGACATCTGAAATAACTAGTTTCTTAAGAGGAAATGCTTCTAAGGTTATTTCAAAAATTGAAGATGAAATGATGGCAGCATCTTTAAAAATGAATTATGAAAGAGCTAAAGAACTAAAAGAAATGTTAGATAATGTTAATATTACTTTGAATAAACAAAAAATTGATTTAAATGATAATTATAATTTTGATTTGTTTAACTACTATACTGATAAAAATTATTTATCAATTCAAATTTTCTTTGTAAGAAATGGCTTATTAACTGGAAGACATGAAGAAATAATTCCAACTATCTTAGAAGAAGATGAATTGCTTGAATATATTATAAAATTCTATGAAAGAAATCCTATCCTTCCTAAAGAATTATTAGTTCCTGATAGATTAGACAAAGAATTATTAGAAGATTATTTAAATATCAAAGTTGTTACTCCACAAAGAGGAAAACTAGCATCTTTATTAAAATTAGCTTTAGAAAATGCTAAACTAAAATTAGATGCTGAGGAGGAAACTATAAAGAAAAATGATGATGAAAGATACAGTGCAATAGAAGAATTGAAAAACTTACTTAATCTTTCAAAAGTATCAAGAATGGAATCTTTTGATAATTCTCATCTTTTTGGAACATTCTATGTAGGTGGTATGGTGGTATTTAATGATTTTTTACCAATGAAAAATGAATATCGAAAATTTAAAATTTCTACAGATGTAAAAGATGATTTAGGAGCAATGAGAGAGGTTTTATATAGAAGATATTATAAAGTATTAATGGAAAATTTAGAAAAACCAGATTTAATTGTCATGGATGGTGGTAAAACCCAAATAGCTGTTTGTAAAGAAATTATTGGACAGTTAGGATTAAATATTCCTATCATTGGACTAGTTAAGAATAATAAGCACCAAACAAGTGAAATTATGGATGAAAATTTTGAAGTGTTACCTGTAAAGAAAGATAGTAGCTTATTCCTATTTTTAACAAGAATTCAAGATGAAGTTCACAGGTATGCAATAACATATCATAGAAACATTAAAGCAAAAGGAGCTCTTTCTTCACTTTTAGATGTGGTTCCAGGTATAGGTGAAGTAAAGAAAAAAGAACTTTTAAAGACATATGGTTCTCTAAAGAAAATGAAAGAAGCCAAAGTAGAAGATTTAGAAAAAATTGTAAATAAAGAAGTAGCTAAAAATTTATTTTCATATTTAAAAGAAATATAGTATAATTAGCATAGGATAGGTGATAAAAATGAATAAAAAAGGTTTTACGTTAGTTGAATTATTGGCTGTCATTTGTATATTAGGTATACTTGGTACTATTGGTGTAACTTCTACAAAAAATTATGTAGTTCAATCAAGAAAAAAGTCATATAAAATAATGTCACAGTCTATATATGAAGCTACAATGAATTGTATTATTCAAAATAAATGTCAAGCACCTACAACTGATGATGTAGTAATTGATACAAGTTTTTTGGTGGATAATGGTTATATAAAAGAACTTAAAAATCCAATTTCTAATAATCAACCATGTAACGGAACAATTACTATTACAAATGAAAGTAATATAGTAAGTGAATATCAAAAGTATAAATATAAAGTACAATTAACTTGCGATGGTGTGGCAAACAACAAGCTTAGTTGGCCTGATGAAAAAAGCAAAGAAACACCACTTAAAGATATTGGTATAAAATAAATAGAAAAGTTTCGATTATAATTGAGACTTTTCTTTTCTTATTACACGTTTTAATGATATACTATTTATAGTTTGGATGGTGGTATGAAATGTCTAATATTAAAGTAATGGATGATGTTTTAGCAAATAAAATAGCAGCAGGAGAAGTAGTTGAAAAAACTATGAATGTTGTTAAAGAATTAGTTGAAAACAGTATTGATGCAGGAAGTACTAGTATTATTATTGATTTAATTGATTCGGGTGTTAAAGAAATAAAAGTAACAGATAATGGTAAGGGTATGGATAAAAATGATGCTATTTTAGCATTTAGTCGTCATGCTACTTCAAAATTAACTGATTTAGATGATTTATTTAACATTTCGTCTTTAGGATTTAGAGGAGAAGCCCTTCCTTCAATTGCGGCTGTTTCAAAGGTAGTTTTGAAAACATCTGATCATCATGTAGGAACAAAAATTGAAATAGATGGTGGCAAAGATATGAAAGTAGATTCTTCTGACTTACAAGAAGGAACTACAATAACAGTTAAGAATTTATTTTATAATACTCCAGTTAGATTAAAGTATTTAAAAAACTTGTATGTAGAACTTGCATATATCACAGAATACATAAATAAAATGGCTCTTGCTTATCCATCAATCAAATTTAGACTTACAAATAATGAAAAAGTCTTACTTGATACAACAGGAGATGGAGATTTACTTAAAGTAATTTATAATATTTACGGAATAGAAGTTGCTAAAAAGATGATTCCAATAGAAGCCGAAAATGATGATTATCATATCAGTGGTTTTATTTCCTATCCAGAACTTAATAAAAGCAACAGAAACTATATGACAACTTTGATTAACGGAAGAGTTATTAAAAATAATGATTTAAATAGAGCAATAGTTGATTGTTATCATACTTATATGCATAAAGATAGATATCCAATTATTGTATTAAATGTTGATGTTGATCCAATTTTAGTTGATATAAATATTCATCCTACTAAAATGGATGTTAAGTTTTCTAAATTCGATACGTTAAAAGATTTAGTCGTTAAAACAATTACAAAAAGACTTGAACAAATCAACCTTATACCTGATGCTATGGTAAGAAACATTAATAATTTTAGTGAAGTTAGACATCAAATAATTGATAAGAGGGATGATAGCATTGATAAAGATATGATTGATACTAAGTATGAAGAAATGGTATTAGATTTTGATGTTAAAGAAGAAGAGCTTCCTTATACTTCTTTAAAAAAGGAAGAAGAAGTTGTAGAAAAAGAAGAAGATTGTTAGAGGAGTAGTTTTTCTTACATATATAGTTGCTGAAAATGAAGATGGAATGTATTTAATAGATCAACATGCAGCAGCAGAGAGAATCAATTATGAAAAGATTATGGCTAAATTAAAAGAAAAACCTGTCCTAGTTGATTTACTGGTTCCTTTTAAAATAGAACTTAGTAAAGATGAGTTTTTGATTGCAAAAGATCATATCGATATGTTAAAAGAATATGGTTTTGATATTGATGACTTTGGATTTAATTCCTACGTTGTAAGAAAATATCCTAATTGGATAGACGAGGATAAAGCCCTTGATTGTATTAAAAAGATATTTGATATTATTTGTGATAAGAAAGAATTTGACTTTGATAAATTTGTGTGGAGAATGGCTGCCACAACCGCTTGTCGTATGTCAGTAATGGCTAATGAATATATCTCACTAGAAGAACAACAATGGATCCTTGATAATATTAGAAAATGTGAAAATCCATTTACTTGTCCACACGGTAGACCAACTATTATTACATATACAAAGTATGATTTGGAAAAATTATTTAAACGTTCACTTGATTAGGAGAAATATATGAAAGATATTATTGTTATAGTAGGACCTACAGGCATTGGCAAAACAAAACTAAGTATTAGTCTTGCTAAAATTTATGATGCTGAAATAATTAATGGAGATTCTGTTAGTATTTATAAAAAGCTAGATATAGGAAGTGCTAAGCCAACAGTTGAAGAAATGGATGGTGTTGTTCATCATTTAATTGATATTAAAAATTTAGATGAAGATTATAGTATTTATGATTATCAAAAAGATGTTAGACAAAAAATAGATGAGATAACAAGAAGAGGCAAAAGAGTAATAATTGTAGGAGGAAGTGGTCTTTACTTAAAGGCAGCTTTGTATGACTATAGATTTGACTGTAATACATCAAATAATTTATATGAAGATTTAACGAATGAAGAAATCCTTTCTAAAATAAAAAGGATAGATAATAATATAGATATCCATGTCAATAATAGAAAACGTTTAATTAGAACCTTAAATAAATTAGAATCAGAAGAAAAAATAACAAATAATAAAGATGATTGCCTATATCCAGTAAAAATAATTGGTTTAACTACTTCTAGAGATATTTTATATGATAGGATTAATAAAAGAGTGGACCTTATGATTAATAATGGTCTAGTAGATGAAGTAATATCATTAAAAGAAGATTATAATAACTCTAGAGTTCTAAATACTGCTATTGGATATAAAGAGTTTTATGATTATTTGTTTAATAATAAAGCACTTTCTGAAGTTACTGTAGAAATAAAGAAAAATTCTAGACATTTTGCTAAAAGGCAATATACATTTTTTAATCATCAAATGAATGTAGAATGGTTTTCTGTTAATTTTGACGATTTTTCAATTACAATAGAAGAAATAAAGACTTATCTTGATTTATAAGAATAATCTTTAATTTTGAAAAAAATAAATTTATATGAAATTTACTTATTTCATGAAATTATAAATATCAATT
>JAUNMG010000045.1 GCA_030531905.1 bacterium
TTTTTCCCTTTAGTAATTTTTATAATTGATATTTATAATTTCATGAAATAATTAAGTTTCATATAAATTTAACTTTTTTTAAATCAATCTATTTTACTATTGCAACTTGATTACCTAAATCACTTACTTTTATTAGGCCGTGGTAGTGCAATCCAGCTCCAGTTTGTAGTGAATCACCTGATATCCAAAATCTCATTGTATATTCTTCTTGTTGGTTAGCCTTAATAATTCTCGTTAAAACCTCTCCATTTACTAAATCGCTCAAAGTGTAGATATGGTTTTGTTCACCATTTTTATGAATTGAAAATTTTATAAGATTATGTGGTATTTGATATTCTAAACAATCATCATCTTTTACTTTCATTTCATTATCATCTATATTAATAGAATATTTTAAACTTGCATTAGTATTATTCTTAATTGTAAAAGTATAAGCTTTTGATGATAAACCAACACTATCTCTTACTGGAGTTAATTTTAAAATATTAACTTCTGCCCCTGTTTTTTCATGAAATGTTACATCTATTGTAGATGTATTGTAATCAACATTTCTAGAATCTTTAAATTTATAATATGTCTTATATGTTGCTACAAGAGCAAATGCTAAAATAAAGATTATTACTACTATTTCCTTTTTTCTTGCTTTTAACTGATACATTAACATCTTCTTACACCTCTTCTAATATAATAATTCATTTTTTTATTATTAGTCAATTATAATTTTGATTTAATATTTTTTAATCCGTGGTAAATGCCAAAAGCAATTTTATAAGCATGATACCAAAACTTAGAAATAACTAAGTCAAATTCACCAATAAGTTCAACTACTTTACCACCAAAACCTCTTTTAAATAGATAAAGTCCATATAACGGATTTTTTTCGTCAAAGTCACCTGTTATTCCATAGAAATTATATCTCTTATAATTATTCTCAATAGCATATTTACATCCTGCCCAATGAACTGTATATGCTGATTGGAATTCCATAAATTTTTCATAACTTCCACCAACAAGTGACAACACTTCATCACCATGAATCAAGAAAAGAATTCCTCCCAAAGTAATAACATCTCCATATTCTTTTTGTAAAGAGACAATCTCATCTTTTTTCTTTTCAACACGTTCGATATTTTTTTCATCTTCTTTTTGTTTAGAAAGATATTTTTTTTCATTCATTTTATTGATGCCATTATCATGTTTATATTTTCTTTCATCATATTCTTTTTTATAGTCAGCTATTTCTTTTTCTAAATTAGAAATCAACTCTTTTGTATGTAGCTCTGCAACTAATATCTTTAAAATTCCTTTAGGTTCTAAAGTCTTATACATGTTCTGATAATAAGATAGAGGTCTATCAATAAAATTTCTTCTATCTCCAGTATGTTGCATGATATCTTTAAATATAGGTAATTCATCATAAGATATTTCTCTTGTTGTAATACAAAGTCTTTCATTTTTTCTAATTATTTGTCTTGTTTTAGAATCCATCCCATTCATTACTTCATCTACTGTTTTATTCTTAGTTTCTGTAACAAATATCCAACGTGGTTGTAAAGTATCTTGCATCAAATTAAAACCAAAATGTTTATAACCTAACTTTACTAGATTTTGAAAAGATTTTTTATTATCTTTTCCACCTTCAACTATCTTACCATCTAAATCACGTTCTTGATAACTTACATAAGGATCTATTTTTATAAATATAGCATTTTTTTCTTTAGCAAACTCTTTTATCTTTAAAGTAAATTCTTTTAGCAATTTAAAATCATTATAATAAATTAAAAAACCTCTAGGTGCATAACACATATTTTTCTTTATAATAGGTAGCCTTTTTGTTAATAAAAGAGTTGCGGCTACTACCTTTTTATTATCAACAAGACCTAAATAATAATGTTTCCAACCATTAACTTCTTTTAATTTTCCCCATGATGTTGTTTGACTAAAACTTGCTTGTTCATGTTTTTCTTCAAATTTTGTAAATTCTTTTTCTGTTAACTCTCTAAATATCATATACATGCTCCTTCACTAGTATTTATTATAACTCATTTTCATATCTTTACCAATTGTTTTAAGTAAATATAAGTAAAATTGTGTTAATTATTTATTTTTTTCTACTATTTAATTTTTTTGATATGTTAAAATTAATTAATAGGTGGTAGTTATGTTTAGTATTAAAGATATTAGAAAAAAATCATTTAAAAATTTAAAGACTAATTATTTAACAAAAGTATTTGTTTGTTTATTTACACTACTAGTCTTAGGTAGTTTTGGTCTTACAAAATCAGCTTTAAATAATGGTAAAGATTTACTTACTAGTTATATTCCTGAAATTGTTAATTATAATAAAAGTAAAAATATTACTATTGAAACCAAAGCTAAAAAAGGCGTATTTAAAAAAGTATATGATGTTTCTAAAGATATTGTTGCCAGTAGTGAAATTTATATTACATCAGCTGAAAACTTAGTAAAGAAAGTAATTAATGATGATAATATTTTTAATATCGTAAATATTTCTTTTTCCATACTAATCGCAATTTTATTTAAAGTATTTGTTCTTGATGTCATTGCAGTTGGAGAATCTCGTTTTTTCCTAGAAAGTAAAAAATATAAAAAGACTAAGTTTACAAGAATATTTTCATTATTTAAAAGAAAAAAATATTTAGCTACTGTAAGAACTATTTTTGTAAAAAATCTTTATTCATACTTATGGGATTTAACTATTATTGGAGGAATTATTAAATTTTACTCTTATCGTATGGTTAAGTTTATAGTAGCAGAAAATCCTAATATTAAACCAAATGAAGCAATTAATCTTTCAAAAGAAATGATGAATAAAAATAAATTTAAAATGTTTCTTCTTGATATGTCTTTTATTGGTTATGAAATTCTAAATGTTATTACTTTTGGTTTAGTAGGAATTTTCTTCTTAGATCCTTATATAAGAGAAGCTGAAGTAAGTATTTATTATAACTTAAGAGAAAAATATCTAGATAAATATCCTAATTATTTTAATGATAAAGAGCTTGATATTACAAATATTGAAGATTATTATCCAGGTACTAAAAAAGAAGAAATCAAACTTGATTATTATCGTAGATATAGCTTAACTTCATTTATTTTATTCTTCTTTAGTTTTTCTTTTGTTGGTTGGTGTTGGGAAGTATTACTTGAAATTGTTAAACACTCAAGATTTGTCAATAGAGGAACCCTAATGGGACCTTGGTTACCTATTTATGGTTGGGGATGTGTTTTAGTACTTCTACTAATGATACCTAAAAAGGCTAAAAAAATTACTGACAAACCTCTTGTTACCTTTTTCTTAATTATGATTATTTGTGCTTTAATTGAATATTTTACAAGTTGGTATTTGGAAACATTTAAGTGTGCTAGATGGTGGAGTTATTATGGATACTTTTTAAATATAAATGGTAGAATTTGCCTAGAATGTAGTATATTTTTTGGAATCGGTGGAACTTTCTGTATTTATTTCATGGCTCCTAAACTTGATAAATTATTTAATAAAATATCACTAGAAAAGAAAAGTCTTATTTGCATAATCTTAGTAAGTTTATTTATAATTGACTCTATGTATTCATCAAAACATCCAAATATGGGTGCTGGTATAAGTAGTAATATTAATCCAAAAGTAGAATCAAAGTATTGCAAAGAAAAGAACTGATAACGTTAAATCAGTTCTATTTTTGTTTTTAAGAATGATTCTTTTCATAGTTCCAAGCATCTTTAACCATGTCTTCTAAAGTAAGCTCACAACTAAAACCTAATTCTTCTTTTGCTTTTTTAGGATCACTATAGCATGTTGCAATATCACCTGGTCTACGATCTACTATCTTATAGTTTATCTTGATTCCATTTGCTTTTTCAAAGGCATTAATCATATCTAGAACACTGTAACCTACTCCAGTTCCAAGATTATAAATATATAAGCCTTGTTTTTCTTTATCTAATTTTTCAACTGCTTTAATATGACCTTTAGCAAGATCAACAACATGAATATAATCTCTTACTCCTGTACCATCTTTAGTATCATAATCAGAACCAAATACTGATAGACATTCTAATTTTTTAGCAGCTACTTTTGAAATATAAGGCATTAAGTTAGCTGGAATTCCATTTGGTTCTTCGCCAATAAGACCTGATTTATGAGCTCCTATTGGATTAAAATATCTTAAGATACATATGTCCCAAGTATTGTCTGACTTATATAAATCTTTTAATATTTGTTCTACAAATAATTTACTTGTTCCATATGGGTTAGTTGTTCCTCCAGTTTTAGCATCTTCTGTTATAGGAACTATTTCTGGATCTCCATATACTGTTGCACTAGAAGAAAATACTAATCTTTTACAATCATATTTTTTCATTACTTTTAGTAAATTTAAGACAGTTGAAACATTATTAGTATAATACTCAACTGGTTTTTGAACTGATTCTCCTACAGCTTTATATGCTGCAAAATCAATTACACAATCTATTTCATTTTCTTCAAAAATTTTAGAAAGAATTGCTTCATCAATCATATTTCCTTCATAAAATTTTACTTCTTTATTAGTTAGCTTTTTAATAGCATCAAGTACAGATTTTTTACTATTACTAAAATTATCTAATCCTACTACATCATATCCTTCATTTAGAAGTTCTACACATGTATGACTTCCAATATAACCACAACATCCTGTTACAAATATTTTCATCTTATCACCTCTATACTCATATTATCATAAAACTTTTTTATAAACAATTAATTCTTCTGTTATTTTGCGGGATTTTCCATTTAAAAAGAGATAGCATCTACATACAAGATGTTATCTCTACATTTAACAGCCTGATTTTTTTCTTTTGTAGTGGTAAGTTTTATTTTGTTAAAGCTTTTATTTCATTTATATTCAAACTGGTCAACTCACTAATTAAGTCTATATTCATATTTTTTTCTAACATAGATTTTGCTATTTCAATAGCCTTTGTTGTTGAACCTTTCTTTTCTCCAGCTTCTTTTCCATCTCGGTAAGCTTGATCTTTTAGAGCCCACTCTTTATCGTATGACTCTCCTACTCCTCCTTCAAAACTTACTTCTTCTGCTTCTTTTACATATTCTTCCATTAACTCTTCGCCTCCTAAGCTTTTTAGTTTTTCTATGTCCATTTCTACTAAAGCAAGTATATATTTTTAATTTGTCAAAGAATTAATCTCACTAATATCTAATCCTGTACATTTCGAAATAATATTAATATCAATATTTTCTGTTAACATGGATTTTGCTATCTCCATAGCCTTTGTTGTTGAACCTTTCTTTTCTCCTGCTTCTTCTCCATCTCGGTAAGCTTGATCTTTTAAAGCCC
>JAUNMG010000015.1 GCA_030531905.1 bacterium
TAGATCTATATTTTTAAAATATATATTAGAAATAGAAACAATACTTAAATCCTTATTAGCAGAAGTTATATCTTCTAGATATGGAATAAAAGATTATTTAGTTATTAGTAATTATGATACTAATTTACCAGATAATATATTAAACGATTCGATAGATAAGATAAATGATGAAATAAACAAACAAAATGGAAAACATGAAGCAGTAACACATTACATTACTAAATATGGTTATTTACCACCATTTGTTTTAACAAAAATTTTAACATTTGGAGAATTAAGTAGATATTATTCAATCCTTACTCAATCTGATAAACAATATATAAGTAAAGAATTTAAATTATCAGATAAAGTATTAAAACAAATTATTCAAAATATGACTATGGTAAGAAATATATGTGCTCATAATGATAGATTATTTTCATTTCATAGTAAATTCTTAATTTCATTTAAATATATAAATAATAAATATAGCACAAAAGATAAATCAACAAATTTATATATGATAAAAGAATCAATGAAATATATGCTTGATGATGCAAAAAAACAAGAATTTGAAAATGAAATCAACAAACAAATAGATAAATTAAAAGATAATATTAATTCAATAGAGATTAAAACAATTCTTAATTTAATGGGATACCCTAATGAATAGATAAAATAAAAATGAATATAATAATATTGATTGGAATTTAAGAAACTTTCGAAGCCTTAAGTCGTCAAAAAAAATCCTTCGCATTAATTTGCAGAGGATTTTTTCTATTTAATGTTATTTAGAAGTTTAGAAGTTTCTTTATTAGCATTACTGATACTTGCATATAGTATCCATAAATTAGCAAGTGTCATAACAAACATTATAACTATTATGTATATATTATTTTTATCAAACTCAGTAAATTGATTTAGGGCTAATATTGTTGTGAATAATGCAAAGAACATAAATAAACAAGCCATAGATGAATCATCATATATTCTTCTTATTGATTTAATATTATTATCATGATCATTTAAACATTTATCTACTTGAAGAATAAAATAAATTTCAAATAATATTAATAACATAATTGATATCCAGTAAAAGTCATATATATTATTTGTTTTATAAATTACTGATAGAATAAATAATATTACATTTATTGCTGTAGATATAATTAATCCAATTTTACCTATATTACTTTTTCGCATTTTTATTTCTCTCCTTTACTTTTAAACTTTGTATAAGTTTAATAATTTCATTATCTGAATTAATTTGATATTCATTATCAGATATTGTATTCATTAATAATTCTTTTTGTGATTCTGGTAATTCTTCATCATTTAAACTTTTTTTACATGAATCAACTAATTCTTGTAAGTTTTGTATATGCCCTAAAATATTTAACTCTGCATTTTGTAGTTGTTCTAAGTTTAAATTTGAGTAATGATTCTTTATAAAGTAATTAAGTGGAGTAACTTCAAGACCCATACCAATTTTATACATTAAGTCATTGTAATTAACATCTATATAATTACTTATCTTACGAAGTATTTTAGGATTAGGTTCTGCACGAACACCAGCTTCTATTTTTGAAAGTTCAGAATTATTAATATTTGCAAGTTTAGCAAGTTGTCTTTGAGATAAACCTTTCTTTTCTCTTGCTTCTGCAATAATTTCACCAAGTGTCTTATCTTGATCCATTATTCTCACCTCTCAACATAATAATATACTATGTGGGTAAAAAAGTCAACAAAAAATAATAAATTGAGTAAAAAAGTATTGACAATGTCGTAATTACCATGATATATTTAGTGTGTAAAAACGGAAACATATTTGATAAAAATGTTTCAAATAGATAAAAAAGAAAGGAGGAAAACCATGAATGCCAAAAAAGAAATTCAAAATAAATGACAAATTCTTTGAAGAAAATCATATAGATAAAGAATGCAAGTTTATATATTCATTCTTATATACCAAAGGATTTGAAAAAACAGTATTCCATTTCAATATTGGAGATATACAACAAGAGTATCCTATAACAAATGTAGGATTTAGAAAGAATCTAAAAATACTAGAACAATTTAAACTACTAGTATATAACGAGTATAAAGGAGGACGATACGAAATTCACATCTACTAGATAAAGTAGATAGAGATACACTAAATGTTCGGAGATTTAGACTAGTATCTCAATCTTATAGAGATATAAGACTTGGAAATCCAACTATGGCGGGATTTAAAATATTAGCCTATGATAAGTGTTTTATGCCTTTGGCTTTGATAATGCTTGTATAATTTATGCAAGTTTTTTTATTGGGAAAATAAATAAGAAAGGAGAATGCCTATGACAGACATAACAAATAAAAGAAAAGGAATAATTAATGGGTTGTATTATTATTGATGATAAACTATTAGATGATATTAAATTAAATAATACTGATAGAGTTGTTTTTGGAGTAATAAAAGCATTAAGTAACAACAAAGGTTATTGCTTTGCTACTAATGAATATATTGGTTCAAGGGCGAAAGTATCTAAAAGTACTGTATCTAATACAATTGGAAAATTAAAAAGAAACAACTATATAAAATCTGAAACAATTGATTATCAAAGAAGAATATATATTATAGATGAAGATATTAATAAATTAAGTGGGTAATCTTAAAATTTTAAGATACTTCATACTAAAAAAATCATATAGGTATATGAATATTCTCTTATACCCTATATGAAGTAATTAAGACCATAATAAATAATAATAAAATATAAAATAATAAATAATTATAATAGATAATTTAGAATTCTAATAATAATTAGAATAAATATTTATAACTTATAAAAAAGAAAGGATGTGTAAAATGAATTATGAAAATACTAATTATAATGAAGTTCTAATTTCTGGAACTATAAATAATATTAAAAAATTATCAAAGTATATAGCATTTGGATTAAAGTGTAATACTTATTCTAAAAATAATAAATCTAATTGCTATATTAGTTTTCACATATATGAAGATCTTTATAATATTTATAAGGATCTTTTTTATAAAGATAATAAGATATTTGTAAAAGGATATTTAAATACTTATACAGATAAAGATAATAAAATAATGTGTTATGTAAAAGTAACTGATATATCAAATATCCCAGATGATGTAGTTAATGGAAGAAAGGGTCCATATATTAGATATGATGAAGATGGTGTTATGGTATGGAATGGTAAAAGATGTGAATCTAATTCTTATAAAGAAGATGATCCTGAATATTTAGAACTCTTGGAAATATTAAAGGAGTTTGAATAATAGTTTTTATATAATCATAAAAATTATTAGAGGTGTGAAAGTGATAATTGTGAATAACTATGATAAAGATGGGAACAAAATTGAACTTAGTGAAATTAAAATCACAGATTTGGTTATATATGAAATTGTTAAAAAGTATGCTCATATATAGCAAAAGTGATGTTATAGATTCTAATAATATGATAAAATGTAATTGGAATCTTATAATCCTGTCTAATTTAAGGGAGGAATTACTATAAAAGCAGGATTATATGCAAGAGTTTCTACCGATAGCCAACTTGAGGGATATTCAATAGATGCCCAAAAAGAATTTTTGATAAGTTATGCAAAAAGTAAAGACTATACGGAGTTTGTTTACTATGTAGATGGTGGATATTCTGGTAAAGATTTAAATAGACCAGCAATACAAAGATTAATTGAAGATTGTAAAAATCATAAAATTGATGCTGTATTTGTATTTAAATTAGATAGAATTTCAAGAAGTCAAAGGGATACATTATATCTAATTGAAGAAGTCTTTAATAAATATGATGTAAGTTTTATTTCAATGAGAGAAAACTTTGATACATCTAGTCCATTTGGTAAAGCAATGATTGGTGTATTATCAGTATTTGCTCAATTAGAAAGAGAAACAATTCTTGAAAGAACTCGTATAGGACTTAAAAAACGTGCTGAAGCAGGTCTTTGGCGAGGAGGAGGTAAAATACCTTTTCCTTACCGATATGACCGAAATACTGGCACATTAGTACCGATTCCAGAACAAGTAGAATTACTTCATAAAATGATTTCACTATATATTAGTGGTAAAAGTTTCAATGCCATTGGAGATATTGTCGGAATGGATGAATCAATGGTTGAAACAAGAATTTTATCTATAACTAATACTGGTAAAGTACCATATAAAGGTGAAGTTTTCGAGGGACAGCATGAAGCGGTTGTAAGTGATGAACTCTACGAAGAAATTTTACGAGTAAATAAAGTTAGAAGTCGTGAGCCATACGAAAGACATTATTTGTTATCAGGTAAAATATTCTGTGGACATTGTGGTGCAAAGTATAGATATCAAAAATGGGGAAAAAGATTAATAATGTATTGTTATTCACAACAAAAAAGTAAACCTAGATATATAAAAGATCCTAATTGCAATAACAAGAGATGGGACACATTTGAAGTCGAAGATGCCATATTAGAACAATTATTTAAAATGAGTTTAGATATAGACTTATTTAAGAAAACATTTAATATTACTACTGTTAATGTGAAAAATGAATATAAAGTAAGAATTGAAGAAATAACAAAACAAATAAATAACCTATTAAATAATATAGCAAGTGGTGTTGCGGTAAATGAAACTAATCAAAAAATAACAGAGTTAGAAAAAGAAAAAGAGATGATAGAAGAAAAACTTATATCATCAGAACAAAAAGAAAAAGATAACAAAGTATCTTTAGATATGATAAAAAATCTTAAATCAACATGGTTTGATATGGATTTTGATGAACAAAGAAGAATTATAGAACATTTAATTGACAAAGTTGTAGTTAATGATAATGAGATTAATATTTACTACAATATTTATTAAAATAATAATTTTCTCCCACCGGGGGTAATAGTCCAATTAATGACATTGATATATTAATTTTAAGAGCACTTATAATATTTAAATAATTACTTGGAATGACAACCTTAGTTAGTATTTTAAATTTTGATGCTTTTAAGGATTTTAATAGAATAATATAATTCTTATCTGTAGAAATAAAACTATTATAGATGTTTATTATCGTTATAAATGTATTAATCAACAGAGCCATAAATATAATAGAATTTGTACTTGCACCTACCCAAATAATAATTAATGGTCCTAAAGCAACTTTTGGTAATGAGTTTAGAATAGTTAGGTAAGGATCTATTATTTTAGAAATTATTTTATTACTCCACAGAATAATTGCTGTGATTATTCCTACGATAGAGGCAATAAAAAAACTAATTAATACTTCATATAAAGTTACACCTATATGTTTTATTAAACTCCCATCTCTAAAGAGTTCTACAATTGTTTTAGTAGCTTTTATCGGACTAGAGGAAGTAAAACTATTAATTATTTTATAATCAGACAATAATTCCCAAGCAATTAAGAACATTGAAATTATTAAAATTCTAAAAATAAATACAATTACTTTTTCTTTTCTTAACTTTTTTAAATATTTCTTATGTTCATCACTATATGTGGACATCTAAATCCCTCCAAATCTTGTCATAATAATCATTAAATTCTCTACATCTTCTGTTATTCATTGGAGTTGATTTGTTAGTTAGTTTAATTTCATATACACTTTTAACAGTAGCTGGGCGCTTACTTAAAACAATTACTTTATCGGAAATGCTTACGGATTCTGCAATATCATGCGTCACCATGATAGCAGTTTTTCCTTCTTTTTTAATGATCTTATAAATGTCATCACTAATGGCAAGTCTTGATTGATAATCTAGTGCTGACATTGGTTCATCTAAAAGTAAAATATCTGGTTTTATTGCTAAAGTTCTAATCAAAGCAACTCTTTGAATGCAGTATAGACACTTACTATCTAATTCCCTTATTTTATAAAGGTTAACTCGTGTTCTAATTCAAACTATTATTTTTAATATATTTTTTACTAAAGTTTAACTTTTCCTAGTATTTATAAGACTTGTCCAATGTGTCATAGTGATTCAAGCCTAATTATATATTTTATTAAAATTATGTATATTTAGAGTTTATATAAGTAATGAGTGAGAGTAAGAATAATCAAACTCTCACTCAAAGTTCCATTTTATTTGAATATCTCTTTTATTATTTTCTTTATCTAATTTTCCAATAAAGATTTTATCAACAAATTCATCAATAATAACCCTATTTAGACTTTCAAGAGTTTCGTACTTACTAAAAATTTCTTTATAATTTAACGAACTATCTTGTTTGGCTTTATAATAATTAATTTCTTCATCAATTTCTTTTATTTGATTAGTATATATATCTTCATTTTTATTATAATCACCAATTAAATCTTTAAATTGTTCATTTGTAATAACACCATTAACTTTATCTTCATAAAGACTTTGTAAATATTTTCTAGTTTGTGCTATTTTTTTATTTACATCGTTTTTTCTTTTTTCTAAAGCATTAATTTTACTTTCAAAACGATTATTCTTTTTAGTTTGTACAAGATTATCTAATTTAACTTCATCATAGTATTTTTTAATTTTACTATTAATTGCTTCTAGAATAATATTTTCTAATAAATCATATCTAATAGAATCTTTATTTATACAATCATCATATCCATCACGATTGTTAGAACATACTAGATATTCATGTTTACTAGAATTTTTCTTTCTCATATAATGATTACATTCTAGACAAAACACTTTACCAGAAAAATTGTGAATTGTTCCCGTTTTAGTAGATGGTTTAGTTCTTTCTTGCATCGCAATTTGTGTTTTGTTAAAAGTTTCTTTATCAATAATAGCTTCATGTGTATTTTCTATACGAATCCATTCATTTTTATCTTTATTTTTAATTTTATGATTTTTATAACTAACAGTGGTCCTTTTTCCTTGAACTAAATTACCTATATATAATTCATTTGAAAGAATTGTTTTTATAGCGTTTGTAGTCCATTTTATTTGTTCTCTAGGGCGATTACTTATTACATTAAGTTTAATTCCTTTTTGATACTTATAAAGAGAAGGACAGGGTATTTTTTTATTATTTAAATATTTTGCAATACCTGTAAATCCTAAACCTTTTAAATATAGTTCAAATATTTCTTTAACTACTTCTGAAGCAACTGGATCAACAACTAATTTATTATTATCTTCTTTATCAACTTCATACCCAAATGCTGCGAAAGGGGAAATAAATTCTCCCTTACGCATTTTAGCATTAAAAGCACTACGAATATTATTAGAAGTATCTTCTAAAAACCATTCATTAACAAGTCCATTTATTTGACGAGATTTTTTATTACCTGCAACATTTGTATCAGCATTGTCAGCAAGCCCTATAAATCTAACTCCCCACTCAATAAATTTATTATGAATATATTTTTCAATTACTTCCATATCCCTAGAAAATCTTGATTGACTCTTACATATAACGATATCTATTTTCCCATCTTCACAATCTTTTATCAATCTTTCAAATTCGGGTCTATAAGTTCCTGCACCAGATAAATCTTCATCTGAATATTCATCAACTAATATAAAATCATCGTGTTTATCAATTTCCATCATTAGTAAATGTCTTTGGTTTTTAATTGATTCACTATCATCCAATTTATTTTGCTTATCTCTATCTTCATCAGATAATCTTAAATAAATACCAACTCTATATACCTTTTTCTTAACACTCTCCATTTCATTCATAACTATTACCTCCAATACTTAGGCAATAATTAGGATTTAAGTTAAACTTATAACCAATTACATTATAACAAATAAATTTCATTTATTATCCTTTAAGTTCTAACATTTCAATTATTTTGAATAATTTTTTATTTATTTGTTCTTTTAAATCTACTTCAGTTATAGTTTTACTTATAATATCAATAACATTGTACTGAATGTTTATAATAATTCCTCCTATCAGATTTATGTTAAGAATTTAATAAAACATTTGTAATCATAGTATGTGTTATTTATATAGTTTTTTCTCATATTACCAATCCTCCAATCATATTTCATTTTAACTTTATTCATTATTTTATTTGGTACATTTATTAAAAAAGATATATTTTTATACATTTTATGATTTATATTATTATTTGTTTTAATAACTAGATTACAATGTTTATTATAGAGAATATAAGAATATGGTATTTTATAAGCAAAAATCATCTTTATCAATTTCTTTTTTTTCGTATTTATGGATAATATTGTCTGCGTGATATTCAAACATATCATAATCAATTTCATCTTCTTCAATATCATGTTTACCAACTAGATGAGAAATAGCTTTACAAAATTTATCACATAAGTTATACATTTTATTTTTAAATTTTTCAAAAGACTCTTGTAGTTTATCAATCTTATCTTCTAGACTTTCAATGATTTTATCTTTTTGTTTTATCAAATTACTTAAACTATTGATTTTAACTTTTTGTTCTTCTATAATAGTATCTCTTTCTTTAATACCACGACCATCTTTTAATTTAGCATTTTCACTTTGTAATAAGTTTATTTCTAAATTTAAATCATTAATCAAACTATCTTTTTTACGGATTATATTTTTATTTTTAGAATTTTCTTTACCAGTCGATTTAGAATATTCAATTAATTTATTTATATCTTCATCCTTATAACCCACTATTTTTCTTTTAACTGGATTTAAAATATCATTAGTTTCTATATCCTTAAATTCTTTATTAGTATCTAATTCTATATTGTTTAATTTTTGATTTTTTTGTAATTCCTTTTTCATATCATCTATTTGTTCTTGTAAATCCATGACGATTTTTTCATTTTTAGTTATATGGTGGGCATTACCACCTATATTGCCACGATCAAGATTAAAACCTTTCTTTGTTATATAATCATTAAAGTCATCTTGAATTTTAGCAAAAGATGCTTTCCCACCTAATTGTTTCCAAAAGTGATCACAATTCAAAAATTTACCAGTTTCAATGTTATACACATTTTTCCCTTTTTCGTCTTTCTTTTGTATAGGAACCATTTTTGTATTACCATTTTTATCAATACCTTCTCGATATAAAATTTTACCATTTTCATCGGTTTCAAATACTTTTCTTTTTACCTTATCAACTACTGGAAGAAAATAGAAGTGCATATGTGGTGTATCTTCATCATAATGAACTTCTGCATAAACTATATTTTCCTTACCAACAAGATTTTCTAAAAATATATAACTATCATCAAAAAATTGTTTAACTTTTTCTGGTATATCATTTTCAGATTTAATATCAGGAACTAGAATAGGTTTTCCTTTGTTTTTCCCTTTTTGAACTTTTCTACCACTATCTATAAAATTCATTCCTAAACTGGTAAAGAACTCTTTACCACTTGTTACGATAGCACCATTTAATAAGTTAACATTCTTGCTATCATTATAATATATTTCATTTTCTTTTAATTTAGAATAAACTTGTTCTTGCAGAGTAGTTTTAGAAAGTGGTACATAAGACGTATTAAATTTTGTTCTATCTTTGTCATAGTTTCCTGTACCTTTTCTTTTAACTAATTCTATACCAAGTCCACCTAAATCTTTGGCTTTAAATTTATTTTCAAATCTAATTACTTGCTTTCCATCATACATTTATTACCTCCTTGATATACTTATTTAGATGAATTGGTCATTTATTGACCTATCTCACTAGGGCATAGCCCACGTGAGTTTAGGGATACCCTAAAAACCCATGCTTGTTTTACGCAAATACACCTAAACAAGAGTAAAGGTGTAATGCTACAAACAAGATTAAATAATAACTATCTACTAGATACTTATTATTTAATTTATTATTAAAATAGATTAGTTTCTATTTTAATAATTGTAAAAATATTCACTATCGCCACTTTCATGAGTAAACTCACAAAACGTGCCTCGTTCATTTTTTACTAACTTTTTAGAAAAAAGTCATCAAAAACTTTAATAGAAAATTATTCATTTTCTATAATAGGTTCTTCATATTTAGCAATATATTTACGAGCATTACTAACTCTATTACTTGTAATATGAAGACCTTCACATTCTAATCTTTTAATATTTGAATTTAAAAGTTTGCCAAATCTTTTTGGTGTGATTGTTAAATTTAAATCTTTAATAATACTTGAACAAGTGAATTCAAATTCTATTTTTGAAATAGCATATTTAATCAATAAAACTAAATTTATATCTAATTCTTCATCATCATCATCTTCATGACAAATTGATAAAATACATTTATCATCTTTAATTAAAGATAAATCTAATCCTTCATAATCTCTATTATCAACTACTAATCTATACCTTTTTTTATCCACACTACTTTGAGTTAATCTTAATATTCCGTCAACAGCACCATCATAAGCAGTTGATCCTAATGATTTACCTTTTTTATTTAAATGATGAACAAACAAAATTGTTAAATGATATTTATAACAGTATTCTCTCAATTTTGGAATAGCAACTTGTCCTATATCGTCATAACTATTAGTTTCAATTTTTTTATCAAATTTAATATCTTTTATCATATCTATAATTAATAATTTACCACCAGACTCTGAAAATTGTTTTATATCATATTCCAAATCTCTTAAATAAAATACTGGATATTGATTTCTATCTATAAACTTAAAATTGTCATCATTAAATTCAATATTCATAAGTTTTGTTCTTTCATATAATTGACTCCCAGAATTTTCTGTGCTAACATAAAGAACAGGTGAAGGTTTAATTTCAAATCCTAAAAATTGTTTGTTGTTTGCTATTGAGTCAGAAAGTTGTAGTGCTAACATAGACTTTCCAACTTTAGGTAATGCAACTAAACAATAAACACCTTCAGACTTCAACATTCCATTTACAATGAAGTCTTTTTTTATGCTATTTTTTATTTCTCCTAAAGATTTCATTAGATTCCTCCTTTCATTATTTTTTTTGCTATTATTGATGATTTTAGATAACCAACAACTCCCGTACCAATAGGGTTATTACTAGGCACCTTTGTAATTTGTTTTACGAGTCGGCAATTTACGGCACTTACAATATCCAACTCTATGAGATTTTCAAAGAACTACACATAAGTTGCAAATCTGTGATAAGCGCAACCTATAAGTTGAATATACACTTTAAAAATATAAATGTCAACTAAAAAGTTGCAAAAATAATAAAATTTCTTCAAAAAAGTTGAATTTTTGTTAAAAATGTGGTATATTATAACTACGAAAGGGGCAATGTACCATGATACAAAATGACAAAAGCGTTGGAGAAATTATTGCTGAAGCAAGGGAAAAAAAAGGTATATCTAAAAGAGAACTTTCAAGACTTGCTAATATTAGTGATACCGAACTTGCTCGTATAGAATCAGGCGAAAGAGAAATACCTAATCCTAAAACATTAAGAAAGATAAGTAAATATATTGATATTAATTACAATGACTTAATGTATGCTGCTGGTCTTGGTTTTCAAGTTACTCCATTAAATCCTTTTTTAACAAACTATTATTCAAGTTTAAAAGGAGACCAAATAGTAGATGCAATTTTAAATACCTCTGCAATGATTAAAAACTGGGAAGAACTAGTTGAATCATTTAAACAAAAACTAACAAATGATAATATTCCTGATACTGAAAAAGAAGTGATGGAACAAACTATAGAAGATACCGAATATCAAATATCTACAAGTAAGGAAATTATTAATGTGTTAGAAAGTGCTAGAAGAAAGGAGGCAATTGAAAATGCAAAGAAAAATTAATTTAAGTAAATACCTAGTTATAATTACAAACATTTTATTACTATTTGCAATGGTAATATATTTAATCACTAAAAAAGATATAGCGTGTGCTATATACTGGATATTAGTATCATTAATGTTAATTTGTGAAGTGTTTTATGTACATACTTGGAGTAGAATTGGAATTGATTTAGACCATAATAAATCTAAGTCGATTAAAAGATCATTTGATGATGCTACTGCTATTATAATAGTATTAAGTGGTTTAATGTATTTAAGCGTAATGTTTTTAGAAATGATACAAAGTAGTATTAAAAGTAATATATATGTAATTATATTCACTTATTCACTTTTAACTATTGCCTTATTATTTAATTATTTATCAGTATATAGTGCTAATAAAGAAACAAAAGAACTTATTGAAAAAACTTTCAATAAAAGGAAAGGAGAATAATATGGAAGTAAAAGATATTAAGAAAGCTTTAATAGAACAAAAAAACATGAATTTATCTGGTAGTCTTTATCATAAGACACAACTTGATTTTGCATATAATACTAATCATATTGAAGGTTCAACTATTACTCCAGATGAAACAGCAAGTATTTATAATACAGGAACTATTTTAACAAGTAGTGAAAAAGTAATAGTATTAAAAGATGCTACTGAAACAAAAAATCATTTTACTTTATTTAAATATATGTTAGATACAATAGATGATAAATTATCAGAAGATATGATAAAAAAATTTCATTTTATCTTAAAAGATGGAACTTTAACTGATAGTGAAAAAGAATGGTTTAATGTTGGAGATTATAAAAAAAGAAAAAACTTTGTTGGAAATATTACTACATCATTACCAAATAATGTTCAAAATGACATGAAAGAATTAATGGATTGGTACGATAAAATTGATAAAAAAAGTATTGAAGACATTATTGAATTTCATGTTAGATTTGAGAAGATTCACCCCTTCCAAGATGGAAATGGTAGAGTTGGTAGAATGATAATGTTTAGAGAATGTTTATATAATGATATTATGCCTTTCTATATAGAAGATAGAAATAAAGATTTTTATATAAGAGGAATAAAAGAATATCAAACAAATAATGTAAAAGGTTATTTAATTGATACTTGCTTAAATAGCCAAGATAATTATGAGAAACTTGTTAATTATTTTTTAGAAGATAATGAATAATGACATTTATGACATTTTTATTTGCTAGGGGTTAGTGAAAAAAGATGTCATAACGTCATAAAAAAGATATATCGTGTAGTATGATATATCTTTTTATTTGTACAAATCTTTAATTGCTTCAATGTATGTTTCTACTTTAATCTTATTTGTATCATCAAATGAACGATAGTTATTTATAATCATATTTTCTTTTTCAGATAGTACAAAATCTGATGGATTAGGATTGTCAGTTAAGTCAAGTAAATAATCAGTAGTTGTATTTAATATTTTTGCCATTTGAATAATAGTGGAAGTTTTAGGCTTTATTTTACCACTAATATATTGACTAATTGCTTCTTGTGAAACTTCTAACTCTACAGCTAATGATGTTAGTGATTTATTTTTTGCTTTTACTATCTTTTTCAAATTGTTCATTGTAGTAGCATTTTTCATTTAATACCTCCATTATTATTTTTTGAATTTTATATTAAAATTATATAATTATTACTTCAATTATGTTTGAAGTGTGGTATAATTAAAATTGAAGTAATAATTATAATAAAGGAGAGCAGTATGAATAAAAAAATAGAAAAGTTAAAATTTAATCGCAAATTAAATAAATTAGAGAAAACTATGAAAAAACAGGAAAAAATTATTAAAGAAACTTTGAAAAATTTAGATGAAATTGATAAAAAAAATAATTGGAAAGAAGTTAAATTAGATAAATAGGTTGTGCAATATGAGATACTATAATTTAAATGTTGAGGAAGTATTAAAGAACTTATCTACATCGAGAAATGGGCTTTCATCTAGCGAAGTAGAAAAAAGACTGAAAAAAGAAGGTTATAATAAATTACAGGATAATAAAAAACAATCTAATTTTCTAAAATTTCTAAATGAATTTAAAGATTTAATGATAATTATTTTGATAATATCATCGATAATTTCATTTATAATATCTTTATTGAATAATGAATCATTTACAGATAGTATTATAATTTTAGCAATAGTAATTATTAATGCTATATTAGGTTTTGCTCAAGAATTAAAGGCAGATAAAGCTATAGATTCGTTAAAGAAAATGCAAGTATCAAAAGTAAAAGTAAAAAGAAATGGAAATATATATATTATAAATAGTGAAGAAATTGTTAGAGGTGATATTCTTGTGCTAGAGGCTGGAGATACTGTCCCAGCTGATGCTAGATTAATATGGGAGGCATCACTCAAAGTTGATGAATCTTCTCTTACTGGTGAATCATTAGCTGTAAGCAAAAGTATTGTAAAACTTGAAAGTGATGTTGCACTATCGGAAAGAAAAAATATGATTTATTCAGGAACAAATGTGGTTTATGGAAAAGCACTTGCAGTTGTGACTGAGATAGGAATGAAAACTGAAATAGGAAAAATTGCAAATAGTTTAAATAATGAAGAAAAAGAAATAACACCACTTGAAATGAAAATAAATGAAATAAGCAAAGTATTATCTCTAATAATAGCAGTTATAATAGTTGTTATGTTTATAGTTGGAATTATTAAAGGTATGGAAATAACCGAAGTAATAATGCTTTCTATATCACTTGCAGTTGCTGCAATACCTGAGGGACTACCTGCGGTTATTACTATTACACTTTCGTTAGGAATAAGTTCAATGGCGAAAAAGAAAGCAATTGTTAGAAAGATGTCTTCTGTTGAAACACTAGGTTGTACTGAAATTATTTGTTCTGATAAAACAGGTACTATAACTCAAAATAAAATGAAAATTAGAGAATTATATTATGATAATAATTTATATAATGAAAATGATATATTACTTGAAAACTTGCTTCTTGATATTATGATTTTAAATAATGATGTTTGTAAGAATGAAAATGAATATATTGGTGATCCAACAGAAATAGCTTTATATAATTATTGTGAATGTACTTTGGATGTAGAACATATTAAAAATGAACACCAAAGAATAGATGAATTGCCCTTTGACTCTGATAGAAAAATGATGTCTACAATTAATCGATTTGATGATTGTAATAAGATATTAACAAAAGGTAGTTTCGATTCTATTATTAAATGCTGTAATAGAATATTAGAAGATGGAAAAATAAAAAAATTAACTGATGATAAAATAAAAGAATTAAAAGAAATAGAAATTCAAGAATCAAATAAAGCGTTTAGGATTCTATCTTTCGCATATAAAGATTTAAATAATGAGTATGAATTAAATAATAATCTTGAATCTGA
The DNA here is from genome assembly GCA_030531905.1 of bacterium. GTDB lineage: Bacteria > Bacillota_I > Bacilli_A > RF39 > UBA660 > UMGS995. Next base: position 15,110 of record JAUNMG010000015.1, read on the forward strand.
ACTTGTATTTGTTGGAATGACTTGTATGATGGATCCACCTAGAGATGATGTAAAAGAAGCAATAGAGATGTGTAAATTAGCACATATTAAACCAATAATGATTACAGGAGATAGCTTGTCAACTGCAACTTCAATAGCAAAAGAAATAGGAATACTAGAAACTGATGATGAGGCAATTTCAGGAATTGAATTAGATAAATATTCCGAAGAAGAACTTAAAGATATTGTTAATAATTTTTCTGTTTACGCTAGAGTTAGTCCTATAAATAAATTATCGATTGTAAATGCTTGGAAAGCTAATAATAAAATTGTTGCTATGACTGGTGATGGAGTAAATGATGCACCAGCACTTAAAAATGCAAATATTGGTGTTGGTATGGGAATAACTGGGACAGAAGTTTCAAAGGGGGTTTCGGATATAATACTTTCTGATGATAGTTTTTCAACAATAGTTACTGCAGTAAAAGAAGGTAGAAGAATATATGATAACATTAGAAATGTTTTAGTTTATTTATTGACAGGTAATATTGCAGAGGTTTTAATAGTATTTTTAGGTATGATATTTGGATTAGAAATATTTTTACCTATTCAGCTTTTATATATAAATTTAATAACAGATTCAATACCTGCAATAGCGCTTGCATTTGAAAAAGAACAAAGTGATATTATGAGTAGAAATGTTAGAAAAAAAGATAGTTCATTTTTTACACCATTTCTCATTTCAAAAATTATTATCTCATCAATTTTAAAAACAATTGCGGTTATTCTTGTATATTTCTTAAATAAAGAGTTATATGGAATAAATGATGGTACTACAATGGCATTTTTAACTTTGATAATATTAGAAATGATTTTTGCATACTCCTGTAGAAATTTAAAGAAAAGCATTTTTGAAACTGGAATGTTTGGAAATAGTTATATGAATAAAAGTATGATTATTTTAATTTTAATACAAATTATTATATTTACTACTCCACTTAAATCTATATTTAATATTGTATCATTAAATATATTACAAGTTTTATATTGTGTAGGAGTATGTATATGTATTTTCTTAATTGATGAATTATTTAAGTCAGTATTAAGAAAAAAATTTAAGGATTAATTTTTAAAAAATATGGGGAAAATATATTTTTTTAAATTAAAATGGTATAATGCAAGTGAGGAACAATATGAAAAATAAAAATGATGAAATAAAAATGGTAAATACTGAAGAAATTTATGTAACTATGGAGCAATTAGAACCTATATTGTCTGAATCAGGTTATTCATATTATGCTCATGGAACAGGTAGAAAAGGTAATGACGAAAGTGTTGTGGATTCTATTTTTGAAATGGGATTAAGAACAAAAGATAATTCACTATATAAGACGTCAAAGCAAATGGGAATGCCAACCCTAGAAATGATATCTAAATATCAAGAATTGGGTTTAAATCCTCCAACTTTAGAAGAAGTTGAAAATGAATTTAATAATTGGGATCATAAAGATTCTAAAAAAATTATAATTCTTCGTTTGCCAAATGAGTATATAAATCAATCTGCAGATAATGGTGATTTGCAAGGCGAAAAATATGGGGCTTTTATGACAGAAATGTATGATGAAAATCAAAATATGAATTTATATGTTGATTCACAGTTTATAATTGGATGTTATGATGTAGAAAAACAGGCTGTAAGAATTAATAAAAAATTTGAAAGAATTATGTCTGAAGATACATTATCTAAGGTGAAAGAAAGATATAAAAAGGTATTAGAAATAACAAAAAAAAGATTACAAGCAGAACCTATTTTTGAAGGATATGCACAAATATTAAATCAGTTAGATCAACAGGACGTTCAAGCTAAGTCACAACCGATATCTCAACAAGAAATAATATCTGATTTCGGAGATGATATTGACTGGGGATTTCCTACGTTAGATGAAAATGAAAAACATAGATAAAAAGATATGGATGCAAATTCCATATCTTTTGTTTTAATTTATTACAGAATAACAATAATCATATATTAGCAAGTTCCTATTAATTTCTACATTTATCATCTTATTATTAAAATCATTTTCATAAATATTAAATAACATTTCTACTGTGAAACATTTCTTTTCTTTTTCAGATAGTTCTAAATATTTTGAGGATAACAATAATAATTTTTCATATTTACTAAAATTAACTATTGTTTTTAAATAACTATCATCAAGTATATCCATTACTTCTTTTAAAAGAATAATTATATCTCTCACATTAAATGTAGTATTAAAACTTTTATTTTCCATTATATATATTGCTAATCTAATTTTATCTTTATCATTTAATTTATCAAATTTATCTATTAAATCAATTACTTTTTCTGTATTATTTTCTAATAACATAATAATCATTTCTCCTTTATTTATAATGATTATAAGCAAATCCTAATTATTACACTTGTGTCTATACTAACTTCATACAACTCTTTGTCTCATTCCACCAGATAAACTAGATGGATACTTGTCCTTAAATTCATATAGGCCATATGTTTTTAGTAATTCAATTACGTAGGCTTTACTTTCAGTATTTAATTTTTTAGTTACTTCAAGTCCAATAAGACAATTTTCTAAAATAGTTTTCCAAAAAAATAAAGAATCATTCTGTAACATGTATCCAATAGTTAAATTTTTATCCTTTTCAATAATACCTGTTGATTTTTCCTCTAAATCGGATAAAATCGAAAGAATAGTTGATTTTCCACAACCACTTGGTCCTACAATAGAGATAAATTCTTTTTCATAAACATCTAAATTGATATCATCTAATGCTTTTACTTCTCCCTTTTTATCATGATAGCTTTTTGATAAATTTTTAATCGTTAGGATTTTCTTTTTCATGATGTTTCCTCCTAGATAGTTTATTTTATGAAGAAATACTTTATTTGGTAATGACAAATTAATCATTTAAAAATAGAAACACGAGGTTTCTATTTATTATCAGTTTGATACATAGATTTATTACAAGATAGTCCCTTTCTTAAAACATTGTCAAAGTTGAGCTCTATTTTTTACTCTAATATATTTAACATAAATTATCATTAGTAGATTGTAATATGTATTCGAAAAAAGTTGCTAGGAACTTTTAATATAATAACTTCCATAACTTAAATAAAAGAAAAGTAAAATAATAATAATATTAGCAGTATTGATAATTAAAATTTTTAGTAATATAATAGTTGGCATAAATGAGGTGGAATTATGGTTGATAATGAAAATAAAAAAATAGAGAAGGCAATTAATTTTTATATGTTAGCAAATGATCTTAAATACATAGTTGATATAAATGAAAGTATAGCGGATCATATTTATGGTGCTATGATTTTAGCTACAGCAATTAATTCGGAGTACAGTCTTACAGATGATCTTCCAAAAGTTATTAGAACTATTTTATTAAGTAAAATTTATGATTACAATAAAGCTGAAATGGAAGAATTTTTAAATAGAAAATATAAATATGCATATGAGGTATATGATTATTATTTTGAGAAAACATTAGAAGGACATTTTGCTCATGAATGTGTTATGTTAGAAAATGAACTAGCCGCCTTTTTTTATAGATTTGATAATGAAAACTTTGATATAAGTGATTATAATAGATTCTACATTTTAGCAAATGAACAAGGGGTTTTTGATAGAATTGGTAAAAATGAAAAAAATATGGAAATATTTAGGTTTTATTATTTAAATAGAGTTTTAAAACAAAAAGTAAGAAGTGGTTGGGATTCTACACACTGGAACATTTCAAATGATAGAATTGAGAGAATATCAGAACATTGCGTTGGAACTATTGCTTTAGCTATAGCATTAAAATCTGAATTTGATGTTGATGTTGATTTAGATAAAGTAATTTCTACCTTATGTGTTCATGAAGTAGGTGAAATAAAAATTGGGGATATTACTCCTTTTGATAATATAACACCAGAACAAAAACAAGAAATAGAACATAAAGCAATAATTGAAGTAATTGGTAATTTGTCAAATAAAGATAATATTATTAATTCAATTTTTGAATTTGACAAAAGAGAAACAAATGAAGCTAAATTTGCCCACTATTGTGATAAATTAGAAGCTGATATACAAGCAAAAGTATATCAAGACATGGGTTGTCATCATCCACTTACAGAACAACAAAATAACGTAGTATTCAAATGTGATAAAGTTCAGAAGATGGTAGAAAATGGAGCTAATACCCCTTTCGATATATGGTATGAATGGGATAAGCCTATTTATGATGAATCTCCTGTATTTACTAGAGTTTTAAAGTATATAAGAGATAATAATATTAAGAAATAATTGTAGTAAGAGATAGGTATGTGTACTATAAGAAAGAGTCAACTGTAAATTGACTTTTTTTGTGTGAATTTAGATTGATTATATCATTATGTTTAGTATAGAATTTTACTTGGTATATAATTTTTTAAAATAAAAGACAAATAGCTAATATTTACAACTATTTGTCTATAAACATTTTATTTATTTGTTACTTGTTTGATACATTAATTTATCATATGAAACTTTTTCTGTTAAAACACCATTATCAATCATTATATCTTGTAAGTGATTAAATGATTTTTCACTAAACTTAGTTGTTTTTGGCCATGTATCTGCTTCTTTATATCTTTTTACAGCACTTTCCAAATCGTTCAAAGAAGTATCAGGGAACTGTTTTAAAATAGTTTTAGCAACTTCTTTATCAGAATGATTTTTAACATAATTTAATCCCTTTTGAATAGCTTTTTCAAATTTTTTAATTAACTCTTTATTGTTATTAATGTAACTTATTCTTGCAGAATAAGAAGTATATGGAACGACACCACCAAGTTCACCAACACTTGCAACTACATGTCCATAACCTTGTTTTTCAATAGATGTTGCATTAGGTTCAAATAAAGTAACAAAGTCACCTTGACCTCCAATAAAAGCTCCACTCATAGCAGGGAATGCTACAGATGTATCAATACTTACATCATTTTTAGGATCTATTCCATTTTGTTTAAGAGCATATTCAAATGTCATTTCAGGCATTCCCCCAGCTCTTCCACCTATAATAGTTTTACCTTTTAAGTCTTCTAACTTAAAGTTTTTGTATTCTTTTCTTGAAACTAAGAAAGTTCCATCTTTTTGTGTCAATTGAGCAAATGTTTTTAAATAGTCTTTTTCTCCACCATTGTAAACATAAATTGTTGCTTCACTTCCGCAGAATCCAATATCGGCATCACCAGATAAAACAGCAGCAGTAACTTTATCAGCACCAGATGCTAAAATTAAATCGATATCTATTCCATATTCTTTAAAATATCCTTTTTCAATAGCGACATATTGAGGGGCGTAAAATATTGTATGAGCAACCTCAGCCAATTTTACTTTTTCCATCTTTTTAGTTTCTTTTTCGCTATCTTTATTAAAATCAAATAATACTAAACAAGCTAGAAAAAGTATAATAATTCCACTTAATAAATAAGTAATGATTTTTTTCATAAATTCTCCTTTCAATCAAAGTATTATATGTAACTTAATTTATATTTGTTAATTAATATATAACATATTATTTTTTTGTTCAAAATTTCAAAAAAATCATTGTAAAACCTTGAAAAATTCCATTTTAAGTGTATAATAAGTAATCGTACTTATAAGTGTTATATTATAAATTTAAGGAATACTTGCATTTTATAAAAAAATATGATATAATATAGCCACAAATTTGGAGGGGGAAATAATTATGAAAAAATTAATTTCAAAGATGAGTAAAATCTTATTTGTTTCAGTATTAGTAGTTTTATCAGTAATACTTAATACTGAGAATGTTAATGCAGATGCTAGTGCATCTATTAGTCTTGGTAACGCAATATCTTTACCAGGCTATATTGCCGGTGTTAGGTACAATATTAAAACTGTGAATGGTGGAGGTTATGCTTATTGTACTAATATTCATAAAACTGTAGCGCATGATGTTTCAGCTAATTTAGTTGGTACAATGGATGCAGGTATTGCATATATACTAGAAAATGGTTATCCAAATAAATCATTTACAGGCGATAGAAATAAGGATTTTTATATAACTCAAGGAGCTGTATGGTGGTATTTAGATGATGTTTATAGAACTAATAATTTAGGCAATGGATATAAATCAACAGGATCTGACAGTTATAATTTAAGAGGATATGTTAAAAGTCTAGTAGATGGTGCAAAAGTAGCAAAAAATGTTGGATACGTAATGCCAACTCTTAATTTAACTACTGATAGCACTAAAATGACTTTATCTAGTGATAAAAAATATTATGTTTCAAATGTTATTAATGCAAATGCAAAAAATATTACAGATAAATATACAGTAAGAATTACATCAGCACCAACAGGAACTTTAATTACAAATGTTAATGGTGTCAATCAAACTAAATTCTTACCTGGTGAAAATTTCAAAATAAAAGTTCCTGCAAGTAGTTTAGAGCCAGGAAAAACAATCAGTGTAAAAGTAGAAGCTGGAGCATATCGTAAATATAATAAGGCATACAAATATCAACCTACTGATTCATCTATGCAACCAGTTACTATAATTTATCCATTCTCTGCAGTTGTTACAGACACAATAAGTTTGAATGCAACAAAAGAAGAAATAAAACCATCAGTTAGAATTTTAAAATTGGATAAAGCAACAGGAAACCCAGTAGCAGGAGCAACATTAGTTATTAGAAATAGCCAAGGAAAAGTAGTTAAAAAGTTTGTTTCGACAGTAGAAGGAAATAAATTTACAACATTACCAGCTGGAACATATACAGTACAAGAAATAGAAGCACCAGCAGGGTATAAATTAAATAGTAAACCAGTTAAATTTACACTACCTAACAATAATTCTACTCAAGTTGTAAAGGTATATAATGAGAAAAAAGAGACAGGGGTTATTATAAATAAAGTAGATAAAGTAACTGGAAATAATATTGCAGGAGCAACATTAGTAATAAAGGATGCTAATAAGAAAGTTATTAAGAAATTTGTATCAACAGTTAAAGGATATGAAATTAAAAACTTAGCAAATGGTACATATACAGTTGAAGAAACAATTGCACCAGCAGGATACAAATTAAATACAACACCAGTCAAATTCACAATTAGTGATAAGAAAACAAGAGTTTCAGTTAGCGTTTACAACGAACCAATAAGTCCAATAGTTACTATAAATAAAGTTGATAGTATTACGTTAGAAAATATTGCAGGTGCTGAAATTTTAGTAACAAATTCAAAGGGTGAAGAAGTTGCAAGATTTACTTCTACAAGTGATAGCTATGTGTTAAAAGACCTACCATATGGTACATATACAGTAGAGGAAGTTACTGCACCAGAAGGATATTTCTTAAATGAAGAAAAACAAACATTCACAATTGATGAAAAACATTTGTCAGCACAAATAACTATTAAAGATATACCAAAAACTTGTGAAAATGGCGGTAAAGATGAAAATGAATGTTCTGTAGAAGTTCCAAATACTGGAAATAATTCTACAATGTTCTCTTTATTAGGACTATCTATTATGTCATTAGGTGTTGGATATGTTTATAAAAAGAATAAAAAAGCAAGTAAATAATAAGAATAAAAAAAGAATCTCTCCTAGTGTTGTTGCTTTTATAGGAACTTCCATAATCTTAGTTGGGGGATTCTTTCTTTCTTATAATTATGTAATGAGTAAAAAGGTTATGGTCTATGACTATATGGCGAATGTTTTTAATAGTAGTGGTAGTAGTGTAAAGACAACAGAAGAAGAAAATATCATTACTGACAGTAATAATGACACATCAAAAAAATATGATGTGAATCAATATGTTGGATATTTAGAAATACCTAAAATTAATTTTAATAAGGGATTTTATCCAAAAGAATCAGAACAAAATGATGTTGATAAAAACTTGTTGTTAGTTAAAGAAGCAAGTTATCCTGATATTGCCCAAGGAAATTTAATAATTGCAGGACATTCTGGAACAGCATGGAATTCATTTTTTAATGACTTATATAAACTGTCTGTAGGTGATACAGCTAAAGTTAAATTTCAAGGAAAAACGTATACTTATAAATTTGTAAATATTTATAAAGCATCAAAAACAGGAACAATTTCGATATACCGTAATTCCAAAAGAACAACATTGACATTAGTAACATGTACTAATAATGATAGTACAACTCAAACTATTTATATAGGTGAGTTAGAATCGGTTGAATAAAAATTTAAAAGGGGGTTGAAGATAATGATACAAATGTCATTTTCTGAAAAATTAAAAGTACTTGTAGATGTATCATCATCTTCAGGTATTTGTATAGCATCAATATTTTTACTTATCTTTATGGCAGCTCTTTTCTTAACTACAAATAGAAAAAATGCCAAAAGTAGTAAAAAATTATATGCAAGTATTTATATTTTATTATTAATAGTAGTGTTCATTGTATACCATGATTCACTATCAACTATGTTTGATTATATGATGAATAACTTCTTTATTGTATTTTATTTTCCAAATTTAGCGATTTATTTGGCAGCTGTAATAGCAACTAATATAATTTTATTAGTAACAATATTTAACTTTAGGGAAGATAAAATTCTAAAATATCTTAATACAACAATTTACTGTATGATTCATTACTTATTAGTTTTAATTTTAAATGTTGTAGCTAAGAACAAACTAGACGTCTTTGATCAAACCTCAATATATAAAAATACAGATGCTTCAGCTATTATAAGTTTAACTAGTACAATCTTTATAGTTTGGATTATCTTTATAATCATCTATAAACTAATTAGAAAAAGTCAAAAGAAAAATCAAAAAGTAAGAATACCTGTTAGAAGAGTTATTAAATATAAAAAGAAATTACCTGAAAATTATGAGGCAATAGATGCCCCTTCAGAATTAGTTGGTAGTGTTGGAAATATTAAAGAAAAAGGCGTTTATGTAGAAGGAAACTTACTTGATTTCTATAAAAATGAAGCAAAAGAAAAAGAACAAGAATTAATTAAAGAATATGATTCTATGCTTACTCTAGCTGATTATAAAAAAGTACTAGAAATTTTAAAATCAAATAGTAGTATCAAATTAGATAAAGAAGAGTTTGAAGAAGAGGAAGATTTCACAGAAGAAGTAGAATCATCAATTTCTCAAGATGAATTAACTTCTTCACAAAAAGAAGAACCAGAAAAAGAAAACGTTCCACAACCAAAACTTGAAGAGTTACTTAATTTATATAAAAGCATTTAGAAGAGACTATGAAAATAGTTCTCTTTTTCTTTTCAAATTTGTTAAAATAAGATACAATTATATTAGAGGAGGTTAAGATGAATTTAGATAATTTAAATAAAGAACAGAAAGAAGCAGTACTATATAATGATGGCCCCCTTTTAATATTAGCAGGAGCAGGAAGTGGAAAAACTAAAGTTTTAACAACTAAAGTTGCATATTTAATAGAAGAGAAAAATATTAGTCCTTATGAAATCTTAGCAATTACCTTTACAAACAAGGCTGCTAAAGAGATGAAAGATAGACTTAATTTATTAATAGGCGATATATCCAGAAATATTCAAGTATCAACTTTCCATAGTTTTGGATTGAGACTTTTAAGAGATAATTGTAATGTTTTAGGATATGATCGTAATTTTGTTATTATGGATAGTGATGATTCACTAACTGTTGTAAAAAAAATATTAAAGGATATGGATTATGATCCAAAAGTATATAATCCACGCGCAATTAGAAATAAAATAAGTAGCTGTAAAAATGAAATGATTATGCCAAGAGACTACGAAAAATATGCTGTAAGTGAGTATGAAAAAGTAGTTTTAAAAGTGTATGAAAAATATGAAGAAAAATTAAGAAGAAATAATTCAGTTGACTTTGATGATTTATTAATTCTTCCAATTAGATTATTTAATGAAAACAAAGATATTTTAGAAAAATACCAAGATAGATTTAAATATGTATTAATTGACGAGTATCAAGATACAAATGAAGCCCAGTATATTCTTACTAAATTAATTAGTAGTAAGTATAGAAATATTACTTGTGTTGGAGATGATTCTCAAAGTATTTATAGTTTTAGAGGAGCAAATTATAAAAATATCTTGAATTTTGAAAAAGATTATAAAGATGCTAAAACTATTTTACTAGAACAAAACTACCGTTCAACAAAAACAATTCTAAATGCTGCTAATGATGTTATTAGAAATAATAAAGCAAGAAAAGATAAAAATCTTTGGACAGCAAATGAAGAAGGAGAAAAAATCAAGTATTATCGCGCATATAATGAAAGAGATGAAGCACAATACACAATTAGAAAAATAAAAGAGTTAGTTGCAAGAAATGTTTCATATCAGGATATAGCAATTCTTTATCGTACTAATGCTCAATCACGTACTTTAGAAGAAGAAATGTTAAAAGAAAATATGCCTTATAGAGTAGTTGGAAGTTTCTATTTCTATAGTAGAAAAGAAATCAAAGACTTGATTGCGTATTTAAGATTAATTCATAATCCTAAAGATAACGTAAGTTTATTAAGAATAATTAATACTCCTAAAAGAGGAATTGGTTTAAAGACAATTGAAAACTTAACGAAAAAGGAAGATGAACTAAATAAAAGTATTTATGAAGTTATTGATTCTTCTAAAGAGTTAGCTTTCAAAGAAATAATTGAAAAACTTCGCATATTAAAGGAAGATTTAACATTAACAGAGTTAATTGATAAAGTATTAGATGCATCAGGAATGAGAGCTGAACTTGAAAGTGAAAAGACATTAGAAAGTGAAGTTCGTCTAGAAAACTTAGAAGAATTTAAATCTATTACAAAGTCATTCGAAGAAAGAGAAGGATTAGTTTCTCTAGAAGACTTCTTATTAGAAATAAGTTTAATAAGCGATGTAGAAGAGTATAAAGATGATGATAATAGAGTAAGTCTAATGACAGTTCATTCTGTTAAAGGATTAGAGTTTGATTACGTATTTATTGTTGGACTTGAAGAAGGTATTTTTCCACATTTAAATTCACTTATGGAAACATCTGAACTTGAAGAGGAAAGAAGACTATGTTATGTTGCAATAACTAGAGCTAAAAAAGAATTATTTTTAATAAATACCAAAAGAAGAACCTTGTTTGGTAGAGACCAAGTAAACCCACCTAGTAGATTTATCTCTGAAGTTAATAGTAATTTGATAGAAAGTAATGTCAAAGAAGAAGAGGTAAAAAAGGAAACAAAAATAAATACTGGGGAAATGTTTAGAGATGAAGATGTTGATTATCAAGTAGGAGATTATGTCTATCATGAAACATTTGGTGCTGGTAAAGTAGTAGAAGTTACAAATACATTAGTAAGTGTTGCTTTTAAACATCCATATGGCATTAGAAAATTAATGAAAAATCATAAGAAACTATCGAAAGTATAAAAGGAGAAAGACATGAAAAAAGATATTACACTAGTAATTATGGCTGCAGGAATGGGTAGCAGATTTGGAGGATTAAAACAAATCGAACCAATGGGACCAAACGATGAATTTATTATTGACTATTCTGTATATGATGCAATTAAAGCAGGATTTACAAAAATAGTATTTATAATTAAAGAAGAAAATTTTGATGTATTTAAAGAAACAATTGGAAAAAGAGTTGAACCACATATTAATGTTTCCTATGTATTTCAGAAAAATGATAATATAGATGATAAATATATGGCTTTAAAAAATAGAGAAAAACCACTAGGTACAGCTCAAGCAATACTTTGTTGTAAAGATGAAGTTCATGAACCATTCGCAATTATTAATGCAGATGATTTTTATGGTAGAGATGCTTACTATAAAGCTAGTGAGTTCTTATTAAAAGAAAAAAACTCTACAAAAGAAAGTTATGGAATGATTGGCTATGTTGTAAAAAATACTATTACTGAAGTTGGTTCAGTTAAAAGAGGTATTTGTGAAGTAAAAGATAATTATTTACAAAAACTAACAGAAAGTAAAGTAGAAAGAGTTAACGGTGTTATAATAGCTCAACCATTGTCTGGTGCTCCATCATTCGAAGTGAGTGATGATACTACAGTGTCTATGAATATGTTATTATTTACACCAAGTATCTTTGATTATATAGAAAAAAAATTACCAGAGTTTTTAGAAAAAAACAAAGATAAGGCAGATTCAGCAGAATTTTTGATACCTGATGTTTTATTTGAAGCTATAGAAGAAGGTGTAGCAGAAGTAGAAGTCATTAAAACTACTGCTACATGGCATGGAGTTACTTATAAAGAAGATGCAAAAGACGTAAAAGATTCTATCAGAAAATTAATTTCTGAAAATGAGTATAAAGAAAAACTATGGGATTAAACTAAAAAAGGAGAGTGTGATTATGGAAGAAAATAGATTATATCCAAGAATGTTTACTTGGTTATTTGTAGGTTTAATGATAACATTCATTTCAGGTTATTGTTTGTCATTAAATGAAACGTTATTATATAATGTTTTATCAATTGGAATTATACCAATTATAGTTATTGAACTATTAATTGCTGTATTTATGGGGATTAGAGTAAAAAAGATGAGTCCCTTTACTACAAAATTATGTTATATTGTATACTCAATTACAACAGGAATTACCTTTTCAACTATCTTTTTAACATATAAGATGTCATCAATTATGTTTATATTCCTAGTTACTGCTATATTATTTGGTATATTTGCACTAATAGGATATTTTACAAAAATAGATTTAACTAGATTTTCAACTTCACTTTTTATAGCATTAATAGGAATAATTCTAGTATCAATATTAAATATCTTTATATTTAAAAGTAGTCAATTAGAATTAACCTTATCAATTATTTGTATTATAGTATTTTTAGGATATATTGCTTATGATATACAATCAACAAAATATTTAATGGCATCAATTGGAGAAGAAAAAGCTGCTGTTTATGGAGCATTCCAATTGTATTTAGATTTTATTAATGTATTTATTAAACTTTTACAACTATTTGGAAAAAATGATAATTAATTAGAAAAGAGTGATTAGATGTCAAAGAAGTATTTTGATTATTCATTTCAAATAAAAAGAACTAAAACTACATTAGTTATATTTCTAGTAGTAATTATTGTAGCTTTAACAGTATTCTTTACTTGGTATAATGGTAGAGTAAAAAAAGTTAAATTAGATGATTTACAATATAAGGAAATTTTTGGTTTAAATAGTTTTAAAGCTAAAGACTGTGATGCTTCATATAGAGTAAATTATAAAAAAGCAACATGTGGTACTATCTGTATAACAAAATCTTCACTTAACAATAATAGTTTATCTAGTATAAAAAGTGATATGGAAGCAAATGGTTTTAAGTTTACAGGTAAAAAGCAAACAAAACTAGGAAATAAAAACTGGGATTATATAAGAACAAACAATAATGAACCAGAATTTAATTATTATAGTATTAATACTAAAAATTATACTTATACTATGGAGTTTGTTAATCAAACAAAAAATTTAGATAAAACTAATCAAAATAATTGTAATAAAATTATGAAAAAATTTAATAATTCTATAAAAATAAATGACTAGAAATAGTCGTTTTTTTTTCATATTTTTGTTATACTAATAATGGTGATACAAATGGTAGAAAAAAGAATAGATGAATTAATCAAAATTATAAATGAAGCAGACTATAATTATCATACTTTAGATAATCCAACTATTACAGATCAAGAATATGATAAATACCTAAGAGAATTATTTGATTTGGAAGAAGAATATCCAGAACTTGTTAGAAGTGATTCTCCAACTCAACATGCAGGTGGAAAAATAATTGATGGTTTCGAAAAAGTAGAACATAAAATTCCAATGATGTCTTTAAGTGATGTTTTTTCAGAAAGTGAAGTTATTGCTTTTGATGAAAGAATCAGAAAAGAAGGGATACATCCCCAATATATGTGTGAATTAAAAATAGATGGATTATCTGTTTCACTTTTATACGAAAAAGGAGTATTAGTTAGAGCAGCAACCAGAGGAGATGGAGTAATAGGTGAAGATATTACTCATAATGCTAAAACAATAAAGACAATTCCTTTAAAACTAAATGAAGAAGTAGATATTGAGGTCCGTGGTGAAATCTTCATGAATAAGAAAACTCTTCTTGAAATTAATGAAGAAAGAAAGAAAAATAATGAACCACTATTACAAAATTGTCGTAATGCAGCAGCTGGTTCAATTCGTCAATTGGATTCTTCTGTTGCAGCAAAAAGAAAACTAGACACTTTTATTTATCATTTGCCAAATCCAGAAGATTTCGGTATTTCTACCCATGAAGCTGCTATAGCTTATATGAAAAAACTAGGATTTAAAACTAATCCCAATAATAGATTAGTTAATGATATTACTGATGTATTAACCTTTATTGAAGAAATGAAAGAAAAAAGACCTTCACTTCCTTATGACATTGATGGTATTGTTATCAAAGTAAATAATTTAGCTGATCAACAAAAATTAGGATTTACTGCAAAATATCCAAAATGGGCAACAGCTTATAAATTCCCAGCTGAAGAAGTTCTAACAAAACTAACAGATATTATTTTTACAGTAGGTCGTACTGGACAAATTACACCTAATGCTGTTTTGGAACCAGTTATAGTTGCAGGTTCAACCGTAAAAAGAGCAACCCTTCATAATGAGGATTATGTTATTGCAAAAGATCTTAAAATAGGTGATATAGTTTCAATAAGAAAAGCAGGAGATGTTATTCCTGAAGTAGTTGAAGCAAAAAAAGAAAGAAGAACAGGTCTTGAAAAAGATTTTAAAATGATTGAAAATTGCCCAATGTGTGGTGAAAAACTCGTAAAAAAAGAAGGCCAAGTAGATTATTTTTGTTTCAATAAAAATTGCCCTGCTAGAAAAATAGAAAGCCTAATTCATTTTGCTTCCCGTGATGCTATGAATATAGATGGACTAGGAGATAGAATAATAGAAGATTTCTTTAACTTTGGTTTTATAGAAAAAGTTAGTGATATTTATAAATTAGAAAATCACCGTAAAGATTTGATTACACTAGAAGGATATGGAAATAAGTCTGTTGCTAATTTGCTTGATGCTATAGATACTAGTAAACATAATTCTTTAGAAAAATTAGTATTTGGATTAGGTATTCCTCATGTAGGAGCAAAAACCGCCAAAATTTTAGCAAGTAACTTTAAAACAATGGAAAACTTAGAACAAGCAACAATAGAAGATTTGGTTAAGATTCCAGATGTTGGGGAAATAATTGCCAAAAGTGTTGTTACTTATTTTGAAGCAGAAGAAAATATCGATGAATTAGAAAGATTAAAAAAACAAGGTATTAATATGACTTATTTAGGAAAGGCTCAACAAGAAAATTCTAACTTTAAAGATAAGTCCTTTGTTCTTACAGGTTCCTTAGAAAAATATAGTAGAGATGAAGCTAAAGAAATAATAGAATCCTTCGGTGGAAAAACAGTAGACTCCGTATCTAAGAAAACTTCTGTAGTAATAGTAGGAGAAAATCCAGGTAGTAAATATGATAAAGCTAAACAACTTGGTATTAAAATATGGACAGAAAATGACTTTTTAGGAAAAATAGATAATAATTGAATATTAGTCAATGATGTGAAACATAATTTTTTATAAATGACTTGGTCGTA
>JAUNMG010000016.1 GCA_030531905.1 bacterium
AGAAAAAATAGAGGTTATTGAAAATCCAATATCTGAAGAAGAACACCAATTTGAAGAAATACCAACAGATGAAGAAATAAATGAATTCAGTAATCAAGAAGAAGTTAAAATAGAAGAAAAGAAATCAAGTATTGATCCTTCCAAAAAATGTGTTCTATTCTTGGTTAATGGTCTTGGTATTGCCTCAAAGGATTCTTTTAGTATTAATTATCAAGAAATTATGCCAAATATGAGTATGCTTATGAATAACTACCTATATACTAGTCTTAGAAATATTAATTATAATTATAAAAATGGCTTTAGAAATTTCAGTTTAGGTAATGACTTATTACCAACTTATCATAAATTAGAATCTGATACAGACTTTCAAAATAATGGCACTGTTAACGCTATAGCGAGTGATGTTATTAATAATCACACAAAACTACACTTATTTTGTTTCTTAGATAATGAGCAAGTAATAAAACAAGTAAAAAAATTAATCGATGTTTTTTCACCTAAAGGTAATTTCAAGATTTTTATTCATATCATATTAAGGCAAAAAGATATAAAAATGTATGATGATATAATTGAAAAAATCAAAAAAATAGATGAGTCATTAACACTAAATCCAAATGTAAGTATAGGTGCAGTAGTGGGAGAAAGAAAAATCAATGAAGAATCATACTATAATCTTATGTCAAAAGAAAACGGTGAAAAATGGCCTGATTATAATCGCAAGCTTAGATTTTGTGAAGCTCAAGGTATTATTCCTTTAAATATTGATTCATTTTATATGAATTCTGGCTTTAAGATTGAAAGAAATGATGTTTCACTATTTATGAATTATGAAGATGTTGATTGTGATGGATTTATCTCAAAAATTACCAACGTTAAACTATACACACTATTTCCGATGAAATCATATAGTTATGCGATAAATATTTATGATGAACTAGAACCTGTTACTTATTTTTCTAAAGTATTAGAGGAAAATAAATTATCTTGTCTAATTTTAACTACTAAAGAAAGAATTGATTCAATTAGTTATAATTTATGTGGACTAAAAGATATTAAAAGTAATAGTATTGCTTATGAAGATATTAGAAAAAACGATTTAAATATAAAACAAATAGTTAATAGTGATTATAATTATATTATATTTGATTATGACTTAGTTAATTTTAAAGAGATAAGAAAAATAAAAGAGTTCTTAATGATGATAGACGACCAAATAAATGATATTTATACTATTTGTGAGGCAAATGATTACAAGATGTTTATTAGTTCTTTATATGGAATATATAAAAAATTTATTGTAGGTATAGATAAAGAGGTTTATCTTGATTATTCATTAGAAGTGCCTGCAATTATAATAGATAGAAATTTACCTAAATCTAAATTTATGTTTAAATATGGAACTACTCATAATTTATCAAATACTATTTTTAATTTAATTACAGGAAATGAAAATATAGAAACGTCTATTAGAAAAAGAGGATTTTTCTCTTTCTTTAAAGATTAATTATCAAATAGTGTCAACTATAAAAGAAAGTTTAGATATACTTTCTTTTTCTATGTTATGATAATAATATACGAGGTGATTTCAATGAATAATAAAGAACCATATAAGTTATATAGAAGTATATATGAAATAATTCATCCTAGTATTTCTAGAAAAAATATTAGTGAATACAAAATAATTCTTAAAGATGATTTATCTTCAGTACAAGTATTTTATCCGAGTAAAGAAATTGAGTTAAATGAAGTATTGATATATATTCATGGAAAAGATATAGAACTTTCTTATTATTCATCTTTAGCTATAAAAACAAAGCAAGTAGTTATAGTTATTGATTATAGGAAAGACAAAATTAATACTCTTAGTAAAACAGTTAATTATATTATTAATGAGTTAAATAGTGATAAGTTAAATATTAAGAATATATCTATAATGGGAGACTTTGATGGAGCAAGTATTATTTTAGATAAGCTTAGTAATTTTAGTTTAAAAAAGGTTTTATTATCACCAACTGTTACTGATTTAAATAGCTATAATTTAAGTAATGTTATGGTTATATCCAATAATGAAAAACAAACTAATATCAATAATAATATTATCGTTATAAGAGATTCTATATATGACTTTATACATAACATTGATGTTATATCTAATGAAAAAATATATTATTTAATAATAAATTATTTGAATGGAGTTGATTTGAATGATTCAAAAGAAAAAAACTAAAAAAGAAATAGTTAAGATGTTATTAAATTCTGATTTAGGTGAAAAAGATGAAGAAGAACTACTAAATTTATTAATAGATCAACCAATTTCTATTGATGTAGATAAGCTTGAAGAAGCAAAAATGACTAAGGGGGACTTTATTGCGGATAAGGTAAGTGAAGTTGCCGGTAGTTGGGCATTTATCTTTTTGTTCATAGCGTTTTTAGTAGGATGGGTAGTATTGAATACGATCCTTTTAAAAGATGGTAATAAAATAGATCCATATCCATTTATACTATTAAATTTATTACTTTCTTGTATAGCGGCACTTCAAGCCCCTATTATTATGATGAGCCAAAATCGTCAAGCTGAAAAAGATAGTTTAAGAAACCAAAATGATTACAGGATTGATTTAAAAAGTGAATTGATTTTAGAAGAATTACATGATAAAATAATTGAACTAGAAAAAAATCAAAAACAAATCATGAAATACTTAAAGGAGAATAATAATGAAAAAGATAATTAGTATATTTGTTATTTTAACTATAGCTATATTTTTAACTGGATGTGAAAGTACTGAAGATTTAACAGATATGTACGATACTTCTTTATTAAATCATATAACTTGTACAAGAGATGCTGTAATCGAATCAGATAGTTCATCATCAGTAAGTATAAATTATGATTTATATTATGATGATGAAGAATATTTACAAATTCTTAATTCAAAAGAAGAGATAAAAAGTAGTAATAGTAATTTATTAGATCAATATGAAGAGGCTTATAAAAAAATATATAAAGCATATGATGGTTTAGAATATTATGATAATTTAATAAAACGTACAGATGATACTGTTGTAAGTACAACAACAATTAATTATGGAAAAATAGATATGGATGAGTTAATGAAAATAGAGGGTAGTGAAGATAACGTAAAAGTTTCTAATGGTAAGATTAAATTAACTGATTGGAAAAAATTTGCTAAAAAATATGGAACTACTTGTAAATAATGGATAAACAATTTATCCTTTTTGTTTGAATAGTTTAACTGGATAAAACACTTCCCTCCGAAGGAAGAAATTGCAGGTTCAAATCCTGTTTCAAACACCAATTTATTATGGGTGATATATATGAATAAAATTATTAACTATTTTTGTTTTGTAATGATTTTTCTCATTTCAATTATAGATATCTTCTATGGAATTAAATATGAATTTAATTATTATAATTTTTCTAAAAATTCAAAAGAGGTAATTGCTAATATCTATCAAATAAAAAATAATGAAGATGGTAGACAAGTTTTATATCTTAACTATTATGTTAATAATAAAAAATATGAAAATATTTTGACTTTAAATGATAAAAATAAAATGAAAAAAAGTACTATTAAAATTTATTATGATAAATTTAATCCATTGGATATAAGAATAAAAAATAATGATTATAATGGGGATTATATTTTAGCCATGGGGATGATTATATTTATTATAGATATGATACTAATAATAAGATTTCATCTTAAAAAGAATGAGGTTTTATAGATGAATAAAATAGATGATGTGTTAAATAAGCTATCTAAGTCCAAGTTTAGATCTAGTTTTTATCTTAAAGAAAATGATATACAATATATTAATGATAAGTCCTTATCAAAGATTCAGGAACATGCCTATGACTTTATAAAAAGGCGTTTAGCACCCAAAATAATAGAAAACGATGGAAAACAGACACCGATGAGGGGACATCCTGTGTTTATTGCTCAACATGCAACTGCTACATGTTGCAGATCTTGTTTATACAAATGGCATCATATACCTAAGAATGTTGCGCTAAATGAAAAAGAACAGATATATATTCTTGATGTTATAATGACTTGGATTTTAAGAGAAATTAATAGATAATATCTATTTTTTTCTTTTTATGTTAAAATTAGTATAGTAGAAAGAGGTAATTATGAAAGTATATGTAATAAGACATGGTGAAACTAATATGGGAAAAAATAATTTAATTGCAACTGATAAAGAACCACTTAATGAAATTGGGATATCCCAAGCTATAAATGTTGGTAAAAATTTACGAAAATTTCATATTGATAGAATTTATTGTTCTCCTATAGAACGAGCAAAACATACACTAGAACTATTTAATTTAGATAAAAATATTCCTATTGTAATTGATAATAGAATAAAAGAAAGAAATATGGGTATCTATGAAAGAATAGAATTTTCAAAACTAGATTGGGATGTATTTTGGGGATATGATTCAGAAGAAAAATACAAAGAAGTTGAATCTATGAAAAGTGTATATCAAAGAGTTAGTAACTTTCTAAATGAACTAAAAGAAAAGCATGGCAATGAATCTGTTTTATTAGTAACTCATGGAGGAATAATAAGAGCAATAGATTGGTATTTTAGAGGGATTACCAACCAGACTTTTCAGTGTGAAAACTGTAAAATATATGAATATGAGTTGGAGAATAGTTATGATATTTAGTGTATTAGCATTTATAGCAGTAATTGTAAGTGTATGTATAAAAGATAGAAAAAAATCGTTGAGTGTTCAATCCTTAAACTGTATATTTGAAGCTATTTATGATTTTATTATATCGGCATTCACAAGTGCTGTATTAAGTATAATAAATTTTATAAGAACGTTTTTATTTATAAATAAAGATAGATTTAGTAAAAAAGCATACATTTTAATATTGTTATTGTTTGAATTGTTAATAGTAATTAATTGTGTTTGCACTTGGGCAGGAGTAATTTCATTATTACCTACAATTGGTTCTATGATAAGAGCATATTGCTTGTGGCTATCAAATATGAAATATGTAAGATTTTCAGGAATAACAACAGGGATATTATATGGTTCTTATTATGTATATTATGAAGGATGGTTTATGGTCTTAGGATATTTAATCTTATTAGTTACAGGTATATGGCAATTTTATAAAAATGATATAAGAAGTAAGGAGGTTTAATATGCAAATATATTTAGTAAGACATGGACAAGTTCCTCATAATGCATTAGGAATATACTGTGAAATAGATGAAGATTTAAATGAAGTTGGAATAAAGCAAGCCAAAGGATTAGCTGAAAGAATTAAAAATATTGAGTATGATATGATTATTTCATCACCTTTATTAAGAACTAGACACACCGCTGAGATTATTAATACAAAAAATAAAAATATAATTATAGATGAAAGGTTACATGAAAGAAGATGTGGAAATTTATCTGGTAAACCACTTACTTGTACAGATAGAGATGAATATTGGAATTATAATACAGAAATACAATATGGAACTTCTGAGAATATAAAAGATTTTGTTAAAAGGGTATATAACTTTTTAGATGAATTAAAGACTAAAGATTATGAAAGTGTTTTGATAGTTGCCCATTCAGGTGTTTCAAAGGCATTTAGTTGTTATTTTGAAGGAATACAGGATGGATTACTTTTAAATCGTGGTCTAAAAAATTGTGATATAAAGGAATATAAATTATAGGTGTTAATTATGAATTATAATATTACTTTGGAAAGAGAAAATAATGAATATTTTAAAGACTGGATATATAAGATATGGCATCATCATGATACTATAGACAAATTATATCAATGTGATTATGAAACTGAAATTAAGTTTGGAAAAAATGAGGTTTACTATAAAATATTAAATGATAATAAAGAAATAGGATTTATAGGACTTGATTTAAGAGATGATGAGATATTAAATCAACATACTTTATATATAAGTAGATTTTATATTGATGATAATTACAGAGGTATGGGAATAGGAGAAATAGTTTTAAAAAAAGTTATTTCAATGGCAAAGGATATGAATAGGGATTTAGAGCTTGAAGTATTTGGTGATAATCCTGCAATTCATCTATATGAAAAAATGGGATTTAAGGTTCATTATAAAGATATGATTTTAAAGCTCATAGATAAAAAAGAGGTGTAATATGAAACTATATGTAATGAGACATGGTATGACAAAATGTAATGAAGAGCATAAGTATAATGGTAGATTAGATGAGGATATAAATGATGAAGGTATAAATCAGGCAAAAGAGGCAAGCAACATAGTAAAAAACTTAGATATAGACTTGATTATTTCATCACCATTATTAAGAACAAGACATACTTGTCGCATAGCGAATGTAAATAACATAGATGTTATTTATGATGATAGATTAATGGAAAGAGATTGTGGTATTTTAACGGATAAAGATTTGGGAGAATTCTATTATACAGATTATTGGAACTATTACTCTTCAAAAAAAGTTGATGGTCTAGAAACTATTCAAGATTTATTTTTAAGGGTGAAGTTATTTCTAGATGAACTAAAAGAAAAATATAGGGACAAAAATATTTTATTAGTAACTCATGGTGGTGTTGCTAGAGGCATATATTTTTATTTTAATGAAATACCAAAAGACGGAATGCTTGATAAATTTGGATCTTCTAATTGTGAAATAAAAGAGTACGATTTATGATAGATAATATTAATATTAATGATAAAGTATTAGAAATAATACAAGAAAAATCATCTGAAAAGATAAACATATTAGTAAAAAATATAACTAAGGATTTAGAAATAGTTAGTTATAATAAGAATGATATATTTATATCTGCTAGTCTTATTAAAATTCCTATTATGTTGTGTATTTTAAATGAAATTAATGATAAAAAGATTACTTTAGATAGCATTATTAATATAGAAAAGGAAGATGTATTAGAAGATAATAAATGTTTTAAAGCCAATGTTTTTGAATATAGGGTTGA
This sequence comes from bacterium, assembly GCA_030531905.1. Taxonomy (GTDB): domain Bacteria; phylum Bacillota_I; class Bacilli_A; order RF39; family UBA660; genus UMGS995. Next base: position 6,990 of record JAUNMG010000016.1, read on the forward strand.
AGAGTTATTGACATGGATGATTATAGAATCTGATAATTCATCAACAAATATTTTAATTAAGTATTTAGGATTTAATAAACTAAATAAGTATTTTAAAGATATTGGTTTAAAAGATACTAAGTTAGAACGATATATGCTTGATGATGAAGCCATCAGGAATAAAAGAAATAATTATACATCGTTAGAGGATATGTGTTTATGTTTTAAATATATAGTAGAAAGTAGTATTTTAACACCAAAACTTTGTAAATTTTTTCTAGATACTTTGTATAAGCAAAAGATTAATAATCAAATACCTAAATATATTAACGATGTTACATTTGCTCATAAAACTGGAGGCCTAGATTATTTAAATAGTGATGTTGGAGTTTTTGTGCTTCATGAACAATTTTATTTTATAGGTATCTCTATATATAATACACCTTTAAAATGTGGAGATAGAGAAACAGTAAGTAGACTTTCTGAATTAATTTGTAATTTTTTGAAGGAGTTGATGTAGTGATGAAATTAACAAGTAAAAAGGCTCTTGAAATGTTAAATGACGCTAAAGGAAAAACAATAACAGACTTATGGATAACTCATTCTATTTGTGTAGCAAATATAGCTTCAATTATTGCTAAAGAACTTAGTTTAGATGTAGATTATGCTAAAACACTAGGTTATATTCATGACTATGGAAAAGCAGTTGGAGATTTTTCTAAACATGATATAAATGGTTTTAATTATTTAAAAGATTTAGGTTATGATGAAGAATATTATAGTATTTGTCTAACTCATGGTTATTTAAATAATGATGTTATGTGTGCAGCAGGTGGAATACCTGAAGACATTCCTTTTAGGACAGAGTATATTAAAGCACATGAATGTTCAATTTATGAAAAACTTATTTGTTTGTGTGACTTAATGTGTACTCAAGAAATGATTGGAATAGACAAACGTCTTATTGATGTAATTATTAGATATGGAGCCTATTCTAATACTCAATATCATGTTAAGGAAACATATAAATTAAAAGAATACTTTGATAATTTATTAGGATACAATTTATATAAATTATTTCCAGATATAGTAAAATATCTTTAACTTTAGCAAGTTTTTAAATTTAACTCATATAATATTCTTGGAATAAATTAGTTATGTTACAAAAAACGACACAAATCGACAAAAATATTTGATAAACTAAGCAAGTTGTGTTATAATATAGCACGCTTTGTGAAGAAAGGAGATTATTGATGAGTCAAGTTAAAAAACTTTTATTTGAAGATGAAAAAAGTGGAAAGATACTAGAATATAATTGTAAAAAAAGAAGAGATGTTACCGAACTTGAAGCCAATTATTTCTTTTCATCATTATATGGAATGAAATTAAATTCATCTTTAGTAAATACCGATGCATTAATAAGTGGTAATGAAACTAAGGATTTAATAAGAGAATTCAAGAATATATTTGATGATAATGATACAAGAATAATTGATTTTAATGGTGTTATTGGTCTTTTTGATTTAAAAAGAGTTGATCCTAGTGTAGTAAAAGCTCCAATAAAAAGATTCTTGGGAATGTATGATTTGGAAAAAGAAACTGAGTATGAAAGTCAAGATGTAATTTCTTTTATTGAAGATGTAACATCAGAAAGAAGAAAATTATTTTCATTACAAGAAACAAAAGAAGCTATTTCTAGTATTAAGGGAAATACCGAGGCTTTAAGAAATATTAATTTAAGAAATTATACAAAAAGAAAGTAAAACACTTTCTTTTTTTTGGTAAATGTTATAAAATGTATGTTGTATATTGCCCTATAGCCAAGTGGTAAGGCAGTGCGCTCTGACCGCATTACGCGTTAGTTCGAATCTAACTAGGGCAGCCAATTAAAAATTTAAATTCGATTGAGGTGAATTTTATGAATAAAGAAGAAAGAGTAGAACTTGCAGAACTTTTATTTCCTAATATTACTAAAACAAGAGAGTATTATGAAGAAATGTACCCTGAAAGAGAGTTAGCAGATAATGCTATGGTAACTCGTTTTGGTCCAAGTCCAACAGGGTTTGTTCATATGGGAAGTTTATTAGTAGCTTTTGCTAACAAGATGTATTCTAAAGAAAGTAATGGAATCTTCTTTTTGAGAATAGAAGATACTGATCAAAAACGTGCCGTAGAAAATGGAGTAGATGGAATTTATAATGATTTAAAATCATTCAATATTGTTCCGGACGAAAGTCCAATAGTAGGTGGAGAGTATGGGCCATATATTCAAAGTCAAAGAACAGAAATTTACCAAACTTATGTTAAAGATTTAATTATTAAAGGTCTTGCTTATCCTTGTTTTATGACTGAAGAAGAAATAGCTAGTATTAGGGAGGAACAAGAACTTGCTAAAATAAAACTAGGTATTTATGGCATGTATGCAACAGACCGCGATTTATCACTTGAAGAGATAAAGGAAAAGTTAAATAATAATTGTGAGTATGTTATTAGATTAAAATCACCAGGAGATAGTAATAAACAAGTAGAAATAGTTGATTGTATAAAAGGCAAACTTAAATTTCCAGAACATGATATGGATACAGTATTATTAAAAAAAGATGGGACTCCTACTTATCATTTAGCTCATGCAATTGATGATCACTTAATGCATACAACACATGTAATTAGAGGTGATGAATGGGTATCAAGCTTACCTCTACATATTCAACTTTTTGAAATTTTAGGATTCAAAGCTCCAAGATATGCTCATATAGCACCTCTTACTAAAAAAGAAAATGGTAATGTTAGAAAATTATCAAAAAGAAAAGATCCAGAAGCAGCAGTTTCATATTACGATGAAGCTGGAATTCCAATAGAAGCTGTAAAACTTTATTTAGCAACAATAGTTAATTCTAATTTTGAAGAATGGTACTTAAATAATACTGGTAAAAAGATTGATGATTTTTGCTTTACATTTGAAAAAATGGCAGTAGGTGGAACTTTATTTGATTTAGATAAACTATATAATATTTCAAAAACTTATTTTTCTCGTAAAGGTGGGGAAGAGGTATATAATGAAACACTTGCTTGGGCAGAAAAATATGATAAAGATTACTTTGAATTATTAAAAGCTAATAAAGATGATATGATTAAATTTTTATCAATAGAAAAAGATGGTCCTAGACCTAGAAAAGATATTTCAAAATATAGTGATGTTAAAGAAGAATTTTCTTATGCTATAGATGATTTGTTTAAAAAAGAGAATTATTCTAAATATGATGGTGAAAAAACATATGATATAGATTTAGTAAATAAATATTTAGATTCATTAGATTTGAATGTTGATAATGAAACTTGGTTTAATGGAGTAAAAGAATTTGCAATTGAGAATGGATATGCTTCATCACCAAAAGAATATAAAAATAATCCTGATTCATATAAAGGACATGTTGGTGATATTTGTGAAGCTATTCGTGTCATTGTAACCGGCAGATTAAAATCTCCTGACTTATTCTCAATATTAAAGATACTAGGTAAAGAAAGAATAAAAGAAAGAGTTGAATTCTATAAAGAGTCTATTTGATTCTTTTTTTCTTGTAAAAAACACTAACTTGTGGTATAATCAGCACTAACTGAACTAAAGGGGAGGAACTAATTTTATGAAAGATTTTGAATTTATAGAAGTTGAAAATCAAAATGATTCATTAGAAAGTAAAGGATTTTCACTAATTGAAGCCGACAACTTAAGCAGTAAATATTACTATCAATTAGATAAAAAAGGTCCTAAAACATCACAAGAACAAATGCATTCTCATAAGTTAAACTTAGGCTGTGTAGAAGTATTAGATGAAACTATTGCAGTGATTAAAGATGTTATATATGACTCTAAAACTAATTTGTGGAAAATAAATTACCAAGAAGATGGCAAATTAAAGTGTGATACTATTCATAATAATATTTCTAAAAGAAGAATAGAATCCATTGTTAAAGACGAACTTAATGATGATAAATATAATTTGTTTTTTAAGAAAAACAGTATTAGTTTAATGATGTCTTTATTTTATTTTGATAAGAAACATAATACTGCTTATATAGGTAAATATCTAAAAGAAAATTCTGATTATAAGATAATATATGACTTATATGATATAAATAAATCTAAGTTGTCTTTGAAAGAAAAAGTTAGAATCTATATAGAAGCAAAAAATCAACAAAAACACAGAAATGTATCTATAAAAAATCCTAGTAAGACGTTCTTATTAAAACCTTTAATTTCTTTAGGATTAGTCTTTGGTCTTATTAACGTATTTCCTTCTAAAACTAAGGATAGTGTATTAGATAATGAACCAAAGAATCAAGTAGAGTCAAATCAAGAAGATGTTGTAGTTTCCAACAAAGACAATATTGTGGTAGAAAATGACAGTACCAAAGTAGTTATTAATGATAAAACTAGTAAAACCAAAGAAACATTACGTTTAGATGATAAATTATTACTTGATGGGGTTGAACTTAGCAATACAGCCTTAGAAAAAGAACGAGTAGTTAATACTGATAATTTAAACTGTGATAGTTATAAAGTTTCTGCGATAGCCGTTACATATTATAATCAAATACTTGATGTTAAAAAAACTAGTGATAATTCTTCAGATGTTTTAAGTATGGTTAGTGATTGCAAAGATAAATTTGGAGAAGATATTAGTATTTATTTAAATTTTGATGGGTACAATGCCAATGAAATGGTATATCATAATATTGGATGGAGTGACTTAAATAATATTAATTCATCAAATAAGAAGCAACAAATGTTACTTGAAACAGTTAAGACTAATCTAAAAAGCATTGATGTAAATAAAGAAAAAGTTAAAAAATAAGAATAGTAGGGTCATTATTAAAAAGAAAAATAGTGATTCTTTATTTTTTGCATTAAAATAATTGAAAGATTCTTTTAAAAATGTTACAATTATATTGTATTTAAATTTAGTAAATGGCCTGTTGGTGAAGTGGCTTAACACATTGCCCTCTCAAGGCAACATTCACGGATTCGAATTCCGTACAGGCTACCATGTATTAGAATTAAACTCATATTATTTATGAGTTTTTCTTTTTCTTAATATAAATGTATTTGTTAGTAGTTTTATTTTATCATATAATATAATGGTGATAGAATGACTTATCTAAAGAAACAAATTGAAATAATTAGGAAAAATGATCCGGCTTTAAAATCAAACTTAGAAGTATTATTATATCCATCTTTTAAAGTAATGATTTACTATAAAATAGCTCATTATTTATATCTTAAAAAGAGATATTTTTTAGCGAGACTCTTAAGTGAAAGAGCAAAAAGAAAAACTGGTATAGAAATTCATCCTGGGGCCGTAATAGGTAAAAATTTTTTCATTGACCATGGAGTTGGCGTTGTAATTGGTGAAACAACAATTATAGGGGATGATGTTACCATTTATCATGGAGTTACTTTAGGTGGTGTTTCAAATACTAATAAAAAAAGACATCCTACAATTAAAAATAATGTAATTATAGGATGTGGGGCTAAAGTATTAGGTGATATTACAATAGGCAATAATGTGAAGATAGGAGCAAATTCTACTGTTTTAAAAGATGTAGAAGATAATAAAACAGTAGTTGGGATATACTAAATTACTAATTTAAATATTTTTTTATTTTCTTATAGTTATGAATTGTTACTACACAAATATTAATTGATGTAGAGATTATTAAACACCATATTCCGATATTTAAGAAAGCTAGTAAAAATAAAAGACTTATTCTAACAAGGGTTCCATAAATTGTTGCTTTCATATTGTCAATGCTTTTACCAATAGCATCTAAACTAAAAGAAAGAGGAGCTTGAATGTATTGAAGTAGGCAAAATGGCGCTAATGCAATCATATATTCGCTTCCTTCATTTGTGTTATATATAAGATTTAAAAAGAAGTTTGGAAATAATACAAAACAAATAGTAGAGGGTATTCCTATAATCATAGAGAAAGATATAGCTTGACGTATCTTTCTTTTTGTTTCTTTAATATTATTTCTATAATAAAGTTTTGTAATTGTTGGTAAAAGAGCTTGTGATATAGCTAAAGTAAAAAAAGATGGAAGTAATAGTATTGGTAAGACATAGCCACTAACAATACCATATTCAGTAACTATAAACTTATTTGTATATCCTAAATATAGTAGAGTGGAAGTTAAGATAATAGGTTCTAAAAAATAAGATATTGATCCAATTAGTCTGGATGTTGTATTAGGAATAGAGATATCTAGAGAATCTTTAATATAAATTTTACTTGGAAGTAAATCATTTTTTGTTAACTTTAAGTTTTTAGGTAGAAATAAAAATAAAATTAGGATAGAGATAATCTCACTAACAACATTAATTAAGACAACATAACATACAGCGTATTTTAATCCTTTTTCTAAAAAGAAAGGTAGACCTACTATAATTAGAAAAAGTCTTGCGATATCCTCAGTGATGTTACTTAAGACATGAGGAAACATCTTTTGTTTGCCATAAAAGTAGCTTCTACACATATTTGATAAAGTAGTAAACGGAATGACAAGTGCCATAGCATAAATTGCTAAAATGCATCTTTTCTCATGTAAAAGATTGATAGAAAGGGGTTTAGCTATCAAAATAATTAATATCATCAAAAATAAGTTTATTATTAAAGATAGTGGTACTAAAGAGAAAAATAATTTCTTATTATTTCTGTTATCTTCAGCGATAAGTTTAGATAAAGCTATAGGAAATCCTGCTTGAGCTAGAGCTATAAATAAAGAAAATGTAGGTAGAATTAACATATATAGTCCAATTCCTTCAGTACCCATATATCTTGTCATAACTATTTTAATAATCATACCAAGTATTTTAGTTAAAAAACCACCTATCATTAATATAATTGTTGAGATAATAAATTTTTCTTTCATAGTAAAAAATATGAAATTATTTAAAAATATATACTCAAAGGTCTTATTTTGTGATATTATAAAAATAGAAAAACAAAGTGTAAATATCGATGTAAAGACAATTTGTAAAATAGGTGTAAAACATATTTATTTTACCTTAAGAATAGTTTAATAACAAAGATGTTTATGTTAAACTAATAACAGAGGTGAGGTTAATGACAACATTAACAGAATTTTTAGAATCAAAGGAAGTATTTATTGCAGTTGTAATCGCAATATCTATTTGTGTTATTGGAACAATTTATTTTTTAATTGAAAAAAAATATAAATCAAGAAAAATTGAACAAGATAATAGTATGGATACAAAATTAGTTAGAGTAAGTGACAATCAAGTAGTTGTTGAACCTGTAATAGATAAGATTGCTTTAGATTCTAAACAAGATGATGTTGTTATTCCTGTTATAGAAGAAAATAAAGAAAAAATTAAGAATGAAGAAGTATTACAAGCAGAGATTAAAAATGAAAAAAGCAATGTAGAAGAAAAGCAAGAATTACCGATAGTAGATACATCTACTTCTGTTAACAAAGAAGAAAGATTAGTAATTCCAATAGAAGAGTTTAATGAAGAAATAGAAGAATTGACTCCTAGTGTTTCTGATATTTATGAAGAAGTAAAGGATCAAGTAGAACAAGAAAAAATAGAAGTAAAAACTAAAAGAGAAGAAAGAGTTGAAAAACTTGAGTATACTGAGATTGAACCTAATAAAGAAGAGGCAAAAGAAGAATTAAGAAAAGTTACTGAGGAGTTAATTAGAACTCAAGCTATGCAGGAGCAAGATAATATTGATTTAACTAAATTTGAAGAACAACAGGAAGAAGAAGCAATTATAAGTATGGATGAATTAATGCAAAAGAGTAAGAGTCTATATGAACAAAATGAAGTTACTCAATATGAAGATGAAGGTAATGAACCAATTAGTTTACAAGATTTAGAATCTAGAATGAATAAGATCAAAGAAGAAGTTGAAGTATTAGATATTGAACCTTCAAAACCAGAAATCCAAAAAGTAGAAGCTCAAGTTGAGGAAAATAAGACAGTTAAATTAGATGACTTTAATACTATCAGTTTAAAAGATGCTTATAAAGAAGATAGGGTATTTAAAAGTAGTCCTGTTATTTCCCCAATATTTGGGATTGAAAAGAAAGAATCTACTACTAATATGGAATTAGAAAATACTGCTAACTATGAAAAATTAGATGAAGAAATTAAAAAGACAAATGAGTTTTTGAAAGTACTGAAAGAATTACAAAAGAAATTAGATTAAAGTTTTAATCTTTTTTCTTTTTCACCAAAATTTGTGTTGACTTATCGAATACAAGATGTATAATTAAACTTGTGTGCTAGAAAGAAGATGGATACTATGACAGATATAAGAGAATTAAAAGATAATGAACCGTTAGAAGTAATAACAATCTCACACCAATTAAAAATGTCAACACCTTTAAAAAACACAGATAAAAAACTTGAAAATAAATTAATATATACAAAGGTACTTACTGATGGAATCGTTGTAAAAAAAGATAAAAAACCAAAAGAAAAAATAACTGAATATTATTTTGATGATAACGAAAAATTTAATGGAAATGCTGATTTCTTAAGAAAAAAAGACTTATACTTTGAAAATCATTCATATGTTATTACATACTTAATAGCAAAGCAGACTAGTCGTGATTCTTCTTTCGGTGATGTAGAAATAGTAAAAAATATATCAATATATTTAAAAAATCGTATGGATATAAAAACATTGAAAAAAGTAAAAAGAATAGTTAAAGAAATTAATAGGTATAACATTAATCATTCTCCTTCCTTAATTCCTTATGGACTTGAAGAATATGATAATGAAAAGTGTGATGGAAATGTATATGTTTTAAAACCTAGGAAAAAAGTTGGTAAAGTATTATAAAAGAAAAAGATAAACTACTTGGATTTATCTTTTTCTTCTTTTCTAATAATTTACATCTAACATATTCCATGGTATAATTACTACGCAGAGAAGAGGTGTATCTCATGAAAGTAGGAATCTTATCTTTAGGTTGTAAAGTTAATACTTATGAAAGTGAATTTGTAACAAATAAATTGAAAGATGCTGGTTATGAAATAGCTTCTTTTAATGATTTTTGTGATGTATATATAATTAATACTTGTACTGTTACTAATACTGCGGATGTTAAAAGTAAGAAAATGATTAGAAACGCTATTAAGAAAAATCCTAATGCCATAGTAGTTGCGATGGGATGTTTTATCGCAGCTAATCAAAAGTTTGATATAGAAGGACTAGATATAGTTATAGGTAATAAAGATAAGTCAAGAATTGTTGAAATAATAGAAGAGTATAAGAAAAATAAAAAACAAATTAGACTTGATTATACTAATACATTAGATGAATTCGAAGATATGGCTATTGATAAATTTCCGGGTAGAACAAGGGCTTTTGTAAAAATACAAGATGGTTGTGAGAATTTTTGTACCTATTGTATAATTCCTTATGTTCGTGGTAAGTGTCGTAGTAAAGATAAAACTACTGTTTTAGAAGAGGTTAATTCTTTAGTAGAAAGTGGATATCAAGAAATTGTTTTAACTGGTATTCATACTGGTAATTATGGTTGTGACAAAGACTATGATTTTGCTGATTTATTAAGTGAACTTGTTAAAATTAAAGGTTTAAAAAGAATTAGAATTTCATCTATTGAAGTTTGTGAATTAAATGATAAAGTGCTAAAGCTATTAAAAGACAATAATATAATTGTAGACCATTTACATATTCCACTACAAGCAGGATCTGATGCAGTTTTAAAAGCAATGAATCGTAGATATGATTTAGCTTATTTCTTTGATAAAATTGAAAAAATTAGAGAGATTAGACCAAATATTTCAATAACTACAGATGTAATTGTAGGATTTCCAACTGAGACAAGAGAAGATTTTGAAGAAACAATTAAAACTGTTAAAGCTTTAGAATTTGCTAAAATTCATGTATTTCCTTTTTCTTTGAGAAATGGAACAAAAGCAGAAGAATTTGAAAACATAGTTTCACCAGAAGAAAAGAAACAAAGAGCTAGAGAATTACTTGCTGTTTCTAAAGAGTTGGAATTATCATATTTTAATAAGTTTATAGGAAAAAAAGAAGAGGTTTTAATAGAACAATACAAAGATGGTTATAGCTATGGTCATACATCTAATTTCTTGTATGTAAAAATACCTAAAAAATTAGAACACAATACTTTTTATAAGACAACTATCAAAGAAGTTAATTACCCACATTGTATTGGAGACTAGGAGGTAATAAAATGGATATCTATATTAAAGGAAATTATCGTAAAAGTATATACACTAGTGAAAATGGTTATACGATAGGAATATTTAAAGTTATTGAAACAAACTCTGCTGATATAGATATCTATGTTGATAGGACAATAACTTTTACAGGTTATTTTCATGAATTAAATGAAATTGATACTTATATATTTTATGGTAAGTTAGTAGAACATAATAAGTATGGAGAACAGTTCCAAGTAGAAAAATATGAAAGAGTCTTAAGAGAAGATAAGAATGGGATTGTTGAGTTTTTATCATCAGGATTATTTAAAGGAATAGGAGAGGCTAAAGCTAAAAAAATAGAGAAAGTTTTGGGAAAAGACACTTTCAAAATTATATTAGAAAACCCTTCTAATTTGATTTTGATACCAACTATAACTGAGAAGAATGCCAAAGAATTACATGATAAGTTAGTTGAATATGAATCAAGCTATGAGACTATTATGTATCTTAATAAAATAGGATTTTCAACAAAAGATGCGATGATGATATATAATAAATATAAGGATAAAACCGTAAAACAAATAGATGAAAATATCTATCAGTTAATTGAAGATATATATGAGATGTATTTTAAAAAGATCGATTTAATCGCAACTAAAATGGGTATATTAAAAGATGATCCAATAAGAATTGATGCTTCTATTTTATATATAATGCGAGAGCTTTCAAATAGTTATGGACATACATACTTTTATAAAGAAGAAATATATTCATATTTAAGTAGAGTTTTACAAACAACTATTACATACGAAACCTTTGAAGAAAGATTAACTTTTTTGGAAAAGGATTTAAAAATAGTAAAACTTGATGATAAATATTATATTAGACAGTTATATGAAGCAGAAGAGTTAATTACTAAAAGATTATTACTTCTAGCACATAAAAAGAAAAAAGAAGTTAAAAATATTGAAGAAGAAGTTGCTGTTTTAGAACAAGAAATGGGTATTTGTTACAATAAAGATCAAAAAGAAGCCATAATATGTGCAAATAAATCTAATTTTTTAGTTATAACAGGTGGACCTGGTACAGGAAAAACAACAATTATGAAAGCTATAATTGAACTTTACAAAAGACTTAACAAGTATTCAAATAGAGATTTAGATGATAAAATAGCGCTTCTTGCTCCAACAGGTCGTGCTGCTAAAAGAATGAGTGAAGCAACATTTTATAAAGCTTCAACTATTCATAGATTTTTAAAATGGAATAAAGATAATGATAGCTTTCAAGTAAATGAGTATAATAAAAGTAAAGTCTCATTTGTTTTAATAGATGAAGCTAGTATGATAGATACCTATCTATTTAGTAACTTATTAAAAGGATTAAGTGTTAATACTAAAATTATTTTAGTAGGTGATGCTGATCAATTACCAAGTGTTGGACCGGGACAGATTCTACATGATATTATCGCAAGTAATATGTTAGATGTTTGTTATTTAAAAGAATTATATCGCCAAGGAAAAGATTCAAATATTATATCGCTTGCTTATGATATTAGAAATAATTCATTAAATAAAAATATATTTAATATTTCTGATGATTTAACGTTTATAGAATGTAGTGACAGTGATGTATTAGATGAAATATCTAATATTGCCTCAGTTTATAAAGATTTATCATATAAGGACTTTCAGGTTTTAGCACCTATGTACAAAACTATTAATGGGATTGATAATATTAATAATAAACTTCAAAATATATTTAATAAAGCTTCTAAAGATAAAAAATCTTTAACAGTAGGAGATTATACATTAAGAGAAGGAGATAAAGTTATTCAACTTTCTAATATGCCAGATGATAATGTTTATAATGGTGATATTGGTCTTATTTCAAGAATAGTTTTAAAACCAAATAAAGAAGTTTATGTAGATTTTGATGGAAATGTTGTTAAATACACACCATCTTCATTTAATAAATTTAGATTAGCTTATGCTATTAGTATTCATAAATCTCAAGGTAGTGAATCTGATGTTGTTATTATTCCACTAGTTAAATCATTTAAAAAAATGTTATATCGTAAACTTATTTATACAGGAATAACCAGAAGTAAAAAAAGCTTATTTTTAATAGGTGACTATAAAGCATTAGAACTTGCGGTTAGTAATACATCTACTGATTTAAGAAGAACTAGCTTAAAAGATTTCTTAATAAATGGTATAAAATAGAAAACTTTTGAGATACTAGTAATGGTATTAAATTACCACATATTTTCTTTTAGAGGTGATGAGATGAAAAAAAAGAACAAAGTGGCTTGGATGGCAGCTATTGCTTCTATGGGTACAGCTGCTTGGATGATTTCAAAAAAAATGAATCCAGATATGATGGAAGATATGAAACAGGTAGCTAAAAATACTGCTTCTAAAATGCTAACTAAAATAGAGAATATGTAATAAAAAAGACTTACATCAATTGTAAGTCTTTTAGTTTACTTTTAATTCCTGATAAACATTTTGATTAAAATTATGTTGTTCTTTTTCTAAGGATAATAATTCATTTGTTGTTACTTTAAAGAACTTTTCTTCAATAATTTGTTCTCCTGTATTTGTAACTGGATCATCCCAAGTTAAATCAATATGGTACCAATTATTATATAAGTCAACAGCATTCCAGACATGAGAATCACTTGATACCTTATAATTTTTAATACCTAAATCCTCTAAAAATAGTGCAAATGCATCAGAGTAACCTCCACATATTCCATAACCTTCGATTAAAGGGCCATATGCTATATCAGATTTATATTCAATAACATTATTATCGGTTCTATTAGAATCATATATAGAGTTATCAATGATATAATCATGAATTGCTTTTAATTGATCTTCAGTAGAAAGATTTTTATTTATTACTTCTTTTTTTGCTTCATTAAATGCTTCGGTAACTAGTTTTATATCATTATCAGTATAAGATTTAGTTAATTCTATAGTAACTTTCCCCAAAGTATCAGTTTTTGTAGAAATATTTTTGAAACTATTAAATGGATGAACAAAATTATTTATATTGGATAGAGTAATTTGATCTCTTGCTAAAGATTTAACATCATCAATACAATTTTCATAATTTTTAGGACAATAAAAAGTAAATTCATCCTTACCAGCATTGATAACTGTATAAAAGATATTTAGAAGATCTTGTTTATTATTTGGTACAAAGTCATCTGTATTTTGAACGTACAAAAAATCATAATCTCGATAATATTTATTTTTTTTACCTAATTTTATTTCTTTTTTTGTATTATAAAAATACTGATAGTATTCACTTAAAATATCTTCTTTATAATTAATGGTAACTCCTATAAGGATTAAGAGTATACCAAAGATAGCTAACTTTTTCATATCTTCACCCTACAAAAATTGTACCACAAAAAAGAAGTAATTTCTATTACTTCATTTCATTTTTTAACTTAGTTAATCTAGACTTTACACGAGCTGCTTTATTTTTGTGTACTAAACCATTTTTCATAGCCTTATCAACTCTTTGGTAAGCAGTATTTAAACTTTTGCTTGCTTCTTCTTTGTTTCCAGCTTTAACATCTTTTTCAAATTTTTTAATAGCAGTTCTCATACTAGAAGTAACGATAGTATTAACTTTTTCTTTTCTTCCGTTTGAACGAACACGTTTTTTAGCACTTTTAATATTTGGCATTTTTTTCACCTCACTTTTTGTAAACAAATTAATTCTACCAAAAAACAAGCAAAAAAGCAAATAAAATTAATAAATTTGTAAATATTATTATTAGGTGGTGTAAATATGGCACATGAAATTGATTTAAAAAGATATGATATTTATACAGATTTAGTGGTAGAATCTTATGATAAAGAAAATCTTGATGAAAACATTATTCATAAAGAAGAAAAATATGATGATATTTTAGTTTTTGATACAGAAGTATTAAGAGATGACTTTAAAAAGAAGAGGGGAATGTATTCAACTATTACTTTTAAAGATATCTCTGATAAAGATAACTTTAAGAAAGTTGAGGAAGTCTTAATTAAGGTTCTTACAAGATTTTTAGATAAGAAAAAAATAACAATGGATAAATCATGTTTAGTAGTTGGACTAGGTAATGAATTATCTACTCCTGATGCTTTAGGGCCTAATGTTAGTGATAAAATTTTAGTAACAAAGTATTTATTTGAACTAGGTGAGGTTGAATCTGGATACCGAGATGTTTCAGCGTTTAAACCAAGTGTAACCGGAGTAACTGGTATTGAAACTTGTGATTTTATTAAAGGAGTAGTTGATGTTGTAAAACCAGACTTTATTATTGTAATAGATGCTTTAGCGGCATCTGCTATTTCTAGACTTAATAAAACTATTCAAATAACAGATACAGGAATCACACCGGGATCTGGAATTGGAAATTACCGAAAAAGTCTAGATGAAGAAACATTTAATATTCCTGTTATTTCTATTGGAGTTCCGACAGTTGCAAGCGCTACTACAATAGTAAGTGATACATTTAAATATATGCTAAAACAATTTAGTTTTAACCTTAATAATCAAGATAACAAAAAACTAAAGTTTGTACCGGAATCAAACAGAAATTATCTAGATCATGATAAAGAACTATCAAAAGAAGAAAAAGAAAAAGTTTTAGGCTATGTTGGACTTTTAGAAGAAGAAGAGTTTAGAACTTTAGTAGATGAAGTTTTAACGCCAATAGAATATAACTTAGTAGTTACTGTTAAAGAAATAGACTTTGTTATTGAAAAACTTGCACTACTTCTTTCTAATGGTATAAATAAAACTTTACATAAAGCCTATAATACGACAAATATTTAATACTTCTAGTAGTAGTCTATATATAGGTGATTACTATGAAGCAAAGATTTATAAGTAAAAGAAAAAAGAAAAAGACAGTTAAACTGAAATTTCTTTTTTTTGCTTGTATCTTTATTTATAGTCTATATTTTACTTTTTCATATCTTTTAAAAAGTAATTTAAAAATAGATGATAAAATTCTAGTACAATTGATGTTAAATGATACTTATAAAAACAATCTAAATATTTTTTCTACTATTATTGATACCATAAAAAAAACTAAAGTAGATGAAAAACTATTAATGACTAGTTATTATAAACTAGATACCAAAAATAATCAGAAAGATACTGTAAAAACACTTAATACAACAGAAAATAATGATTATCAAATTTATATTTATAATACTCATCAAACAGAAGAATATGCGTCAAATACTTTTTTAGAACAACAGGTAAAACCTACAGTAATGATGTCTTCATATATTATGCAGGATGTATTTAACAAAAATAATTATAAAACATTAGTTGAAGAACGAAGAATTAAAGATCTTTTAAATGAAAATAATTGGAAATATTATAGAAGTTATGATGCGAGTAGAATTTATTTAAATGATGTTAAAGAAAAAAATAAAAGTATTAAATATTTTATAGATGTTCATAGGGATTCTCTTCCAAAAGAAAGAACTACTGTAACTATTAATGATAAGAGTTATGCGAAGATGATATTTTTATTAGGTAAGGAAAATCCTAATTATCAAGAAAATTTAGAATTTATAACCAAAATAAATAATAAAGTAGTAGAGAAATATCCTAATTTATCTAAAGGAATATATCAAAAAGAAGGTGCTGGTGTAAATGGAGTTTATAATCAGGATAATTCTAAGTACACAATTTTAGTAGAAATAGGTGGCCCTGATAATACAACAGATGAAGTTTTAAATACAACTCTTGCTTTTTGTGAATGTTTTATGGAGGTGATTAATTCTAATGAAGGGTAAGAATATCTTTAGAATTTTTTCTTTAACTATCTTTATTTTATTTACAACTTTATATATTATTCAAGCATTAGGATATTATGAATATTCAAATAGAAAAACTAACCAACTAACAGAAGAGGCAGTAAAAAAATTTGATGCTGATATCAAAGCAGGAAAAAATGTTAAAGCAAGTGACTATATAAAAAAAGAAAATGATTATAATAATAATATTTCAAGAATGGGACTTACTTTGTCTAACACTGTAGGAGATATTTTTGATGGAATTATGAGTTTTATATTTAGTGGAATAGATAAGACTGTAAACGGATAGTTTTATATATAATTTTATTAGATTGTGTTTGACTAATATGTAAGATTATGTTATAATTTAATTCGTTGAAAGTGATCCGCTGAAAAATAGTTTTATGATCATTGGATTATATAGAAAAGGAGAGAGTCTTATGAATATTATTGACAAGATCAATGAAAAACAAATTAGAAACGATATTCCTGAATTCCGTGTAGGAGATACTGTACGTGTTGACTATAAGATTATTGAAGGAAAAAGAGAAAGAATTCAAGCTTTCGAAGGTGTAGTTGTTGCTAAAAGAAATGGTAGTGTTTCTGAAACATTTACAGTTAGAAAGATATCTTCAGGTGTTGGAGTAGAAAGAATATTCCCAGTTAATTCACCTAAGATTGATAAGGTTGTTGTTATCCGTAAGGGTAAAGTTAGACGTGCTAAGTTAACATTCTTAAAGAATTATGTTGGTCAATATAAAATTAAAGAAAGAGGCCAAAAAGTTTCTAAAAAAGATGAAGATAAGAAAGCTGCTTAATAAAAGGCTTTCTTTTTTCTTGAAAGAATTAAAATAAAAGCATATAATATTAAATGAAGATAGGTGATACATTTGAAAGACAAAGTTATAGATTTCATTAAAGAAATTTCAATTTATGTAATAATTATTCTAATAATCATTTTACTTAAAATTTATGTAATATCTCCAATCAGAGTAAATGGTACTTCAATGGATCCGACTTTAGAAAATGGTGATATTATGATTTTAAATAAAATTGGATATCGTATTACTAAAATAAAAAGATTTGATATTGTTGTTATTAAATATACAGAACAAGGGAAGAAAGATCTTCTTATAAAAAGAATTATTGGTCTACCTGGTGATGAAATAAAATATGTTAATAATACTTTGTATGTAAATGGAAAGATAGTAGAAGAAAATTTTGATAAATCTTATACCTATGATTTTTCATTAAATGAATTAGGGTCTAATAAAGTACCGAAAGATAGTTATTTTGTTTTAGGTGATAATAGAGAAGTTTCTAAGGATAGTAGAAGTATAGGTTTTATTGATAGAAAAGATATTGTTGGTAAAAGCAGCTTAACACTATTCCCTTTTAATCGCTTTGGAACTAAAAAGTAAAAACATGTATTTAGATTACCGACTGATAGATAGAATATAGTTTCTATTTATCAGTTTTTTTATCTATATTTTTTCTAGACTTTAAACTGTTTTTTTGTTAGAATTATAATGTGGTGATATTATGGTAAGAGAGTATTATAATTTTATTAAAGATTATCTTAGGCTTGCAGAATTAAAAACCAAATATATAATAATTAATGTTTTATCGACTTTTTTTTATAAAGGTTTTTCAATTTTATTACCTTTGATTGCTTCATTAATTATAAAATATTTAACATTAAATAATGCTAAAATAACTTATAGTTTTTTAATAATATTCCTTATCGCATACATTTTATATAATTTGTCTTTATATGTAAATTATAAAATATATGGATTTAATATGAGTTATTGTTATGATAAAATGACAAAGAAAGTTTTGGATAAATTAATTAGTGTAGATAATAATTTTACTAGATATATAAGTAAGGGTAGAATTATGAATTCTATTAACTCTGATATAATTAATATTGGGGATATGAGTGATGAGATTTCAGAACTACTGATGGGAATTATTCAGGTAATAGCAGTTTTAATAATAGTAGCGTGTTACAATATATATTTATCTTTAATATTAATTGTATTTTCAATTATTTATGTTATAGTTAGTAATAAAACAGATAGAAAGATTAATTATTATCACAATAAAGTTCAAATTCAAGATGATAAATATAGTAGCTTATTGACTCAGATTACATCAGGGCTTCAGGAAATTAAAACATTTAATATGTTACCTAAACTACTTACTAAACTTAAAAGTATTCAAAATAGATTTTCCAAATATTATGGTATGAAAAGAAATTATTGTGTAATTAGAGATAATGATGTAAAAGTAATTAATTATGTATTTAGATATTTACTTTATTTATGCATTATTTATTTAATGATGATTGGTAAGGCTGATGTCAGTGTTTTAGTTTTAATGATTTCATATCATGAGTACTTAATTACTTATATTAATGATTTTATTAGTTCTACATCAAAAATAAGAGAAGTTAATACTGCGGTTAACAGAGTTAATGATATACTTGAGTATAATTCTCATAATGTTAAGGTTGGTAGTTTAGATACTAAGGACATTTATGGAATGATAGAGTTTAAAGATGTATCTTTAAAAATAAAAAATAAGGAAATTTTACATAATATTAACTTAAAAATCGATCATAATGAGATTGTCGCAATCGTTGGTGAAGCAGGTAGTGGAAAGACAATGCTTCTAAATTTAATTTTACGTTTGTTTGAACCAACTAGTGGCAAGATTCTTTTAGATAACACCAATATACTTGATTTTTCAAATGATACTTATTCAAGTCTTATTTCTATTGTTAACCAAAAACCATTTATATTTAATATGAGTATTAGAAAAAATTTAGATTTCGTTGATAAAAATATTGAAAATCAAATAGAGGCTTGCAAAAAAGCAGGAATCCATGATTTTATAGAAACATTGCCTGATGGTTATAACACTATTTTAAGGGAAAATGGTAGTAATATTTCTGGAGGACAGAAACAAATGATTTCAATTGCTAGAACTATTTTATCAAAATCAGAGGTAATCTTATTAGATGATATAACTACATCACTTGATCCTGATACTGCAAAATTAGTTCCTAGATTAATTAATGAATTAAAAAAGGATCATACGATTATAATGGTTACTAAAAAACCAGATTTAATGAGAAAAGCAGATAGAATAGTAGTTCTTAATAATGGTAGAATATCTGCTGTTGGAAATCATAAACAATTAGTTGAGAAAAGTGAAATCTATAGAATGTTACAATCAAGAAAATCACCGAGTAGAATAGGGGTGTTTGATAATGATTAAAAGATATTATTTAATTTTGAAAAAGTTTTTTAGCTTAGGAGCTAATAATAAAGTTTTATTATTTCACCTGTTTTTTTCGGCTTTTCTTAGAAGTACATCTTTACTCTTAATACCATTTATGGCTGCTAAAGTAGTAGAATTTGCGACTATACAAGATTACAAAACTACTTTTATCTGTGCTATTATCTTTTTAATTGTTAGTTTGATATATGTTTTATGTCATCATTATAATTATGTTGCTTATAAAAATAACTCTATATTTACCCATAATAAACTTCAAGAATTAATACTTAACAAAGTTACTTCTTATGATGAAAACTTCACAAAGAACATATCAATATCTTATATTGTAAATACAGCATTTAATGATGTTGGAAATGTAATGCAAGTTCCAGACTTAATTTTTGATGTAATCGCAGAATTATTTAATATAGTTATAGCCTTAGTAATTTTGTTTAGTATTAATATTTATGTTGGTTTATTGGCGTTGATTTTAAATCTTACTTCTGTATATGCACTTTATAAAAATATTAAGAAGAGAGATTATTATTTGAGTGGTCAAAGAAAACATCAAGATAGTATTTCGTCTTTAATGGGACAAGTTTTGGCTGGAAATAAAGAGATTAAAGCTTTTAATATGAATGCAAATTTAAATACATATTTAGAAAATTACAAAAAGCTATGGAGAAAAGATTATTTTAAAAAAAGAAAATATAATGATAATGTCTATGTCTTAGTTCCTAGTATTTTAGGTTTCGGTAAAATAATGATCTATTTAATTTTTGCTTATCTGATTCTAAATGGGAGATCTGATGTTGCAACATTAGTTTTAGTAATTGGATATTACGAAAATATTGAGAATGTGTTTGAAAGATTATATAATAAATTGGATAAACTTTCTGCTAATTCAACAATGGTAGACAGAATATATAAAGTTCTAAATTATAAAACTAAAAATATGCTTAATTTTGGAAATAATGATAATGATTATATAAAAGGAAAGATTGAATTTAAAAATGTATCATTTACATACGAAAAACAAGGGATTTTAAAAGATGTCAGTTTTGAACTAGAGCCACAATCCTTTACGGCAATAGTTGGAAAGAGTGGTAGCGGTAAATCAACTATTTTTAGATTATTATTAAGATTGTATAAGGCTGATAAAGGAACAATATTATTAGATGATGAAAATATCTATGAT
>JAUNMG010000046.1 GCA_030531905.1 bacterium
ATCTTCATTAACGCCAATATAATTTCCCAATGACTTAGACATTTTTTCCTTACCATCTAATCCTACTAAAAGTGGTATAAATACTGGAACCTGTTGTGCAACACCAAAATCTTTCTGAATATTTCTACCCATCATAACATTAAATGTTTGATCTGTTCCACCTAATTCCAAATCTGATTTTACTTCAACTGAATCATATGCTTGCATTAATGGATAAAAGAATTCATGAATTGCAATTGGTTTATGATTGTTCATACGATTATTAAAATCATCTCTTTCAAGCATTCTTGCAACAGTTGTTTTACTGCATAAATTAATAACATCTTTAAAGTTCATATTAGCAAACCACTCACTATTATAGTGAAGCTCAGTTTTATCTTTATCAATAACTTTAAAAATTTGTTCTAAATATGTTTGAGCATTGTATTTTACTTGTTCATCAGTTAATTGATTTCTTGTTTTTGATTTTCCTGTTGGATCTCCAATAGCACCAGTAAAATCTCCAATTATTACTACTGCTGTATGACCTAAATCTTGTAATTGTTTTATTTTTCTTAATGCAACAGCATGTCCTAAATGAATGTCAGGTGCTGATGGATCCATTCCAAACTTTATTCTTAAAGTTCTTCCTTCTTTATTTACTTCTTCTAATTTTTCTCTTAAAGCATTAATATCATTAATATCTTCTGCTCCATTTAATAAATATTTTAAAGTTTCTTCAACATTAAACATAAAAATTTTCCCCCTTAAATCAAAATTTTGGACTTATACTAACATTTTTTTGTTGATTTGTCAATAAATACGTCCTGTTCTATACTAAATTTTGCATCAATTATATTACTGATGAAAAAATATGAACATCTTCTCTTTCACCATCTTTGTTAATAACTCTAGATCTTAATAACCCTTCATATTCCATTCCTGCATTTTTCATCACTTTACCACTTGCTATGTTAGATGCAAAGTGTTGTGCATATACCACAGGAAAACCTTCACTATGTAAATAATTTATAACTGTTTTTAAAGCTTCAGATGCATAGCCATTTCCCCAAAATTTTGAGCCATAACAATATCCAACTTCAGCTGTCATATATTGTAAATTTTTTGCAATAACATCTATCATACCAATAATTTCATTTGTATCCTTTAATACAACTAACCATCTATAACTATAATCATTATCATAATCACTTATCCAGTAATTCGTTAATTTTTTTGTTTCTTCTGGTGTCTTATGTGGATTCCATGTAACATATTTACTTACATTAAAATCACTTGTCCAACAATTAAATATATCATTATAATCTGATGATTCAATTTTTCTTAATATTAATCTTTCTGATTCTAAATTTATTGTACCTTTATTCATTATTTAACTTCCTTTCGTTTTAGAATATCTTTTATTACAATTGCAACAATTGTTGATGACATAACAATTAAATCAGTAATCATTGATGGATATGCCTTAACAAGTATATCATATATTAACCATAAAATAACCATCAATAAAGTTCCTATTCTAATTTTTTTGACATCCTTTTGCCACAATGTAATTACATAAATTATCTCTGCAATAATAGGTAATAAACTTACTATTTTGCCATCAAACGATATAAACCCTATAATTGCATAACCAATTATGAAAAATAGCAAAATATACCACTTATTTAAATTTTTATGTTTTTCTTTTTCTTTACTGATATATGTTCTAAATATTCCAAAGAAATTAGAAAACATTCCTGAATATGCTCCTAAAAGTAAATATTCTATACCAAAGAATATACCATTAAATACAACATATCCTAACATTCTGTCTTTATTTTTTTGAAATAAGCTTATTACCATTACCAAAAGTCCTAATATGCCAAAACCCTGTGCTATCCAATATACCATATTACCTTACCTCTTTTACTTTTTTTAGTATTTTAGGATTAAAATTCGTAAGATTTTCACCAAGAATTTTTATTGCATCCTCTTCCCTAAAAATTTCTTTAACTCTTTTAACAGAATCATAATCAATATCATTTTTATCAGATAAATTCCAATTGTAATCTGCATCATATATTATTTTTGATATTTTTAGATTATCTTTTATGTATTGTAAATAATTTCTATAATCTTTTAAACAATCTACAAATAATCTATTTTCATCAAGACAAGCAATCTTATCAGGCCCAAGTGCTATTGTTAAATATTCTGAATTATTAGCAATATTAAAGGTTTCTTTATCCAATGCTGCACCATGATTTAATATTCCTTTGATTCTATTCTTATCAAAAAAATTTGCCCAATTTATTGCTCTATTGATATTTCTTACATGTTGCATTGAAATACTGCCTTTTCCAAAATCACAATCTGTATGAACAATTATTGGAATATTTATTTTTCGTAATAATTCAATGTAGTCTTTTCCAATATCCTCTGGTCCAACGCCACTTCCTATTCCATGAATTTTAATAGCTACTGGATCAGTTTCATCAAGCATTTTTGTAAAATAATCTATATCATCCATTACTGGATGAAAAACTGCCGCAAACAATAATATTAATTCTCTACTACTCTTTTGAGTTATTAAACTATTTAAATCATAATTTAATTGCATAAAAGGATTCCTTTGCCCATAATATTGCATCTTTTCTTCAATATATTTCCAATACATTAATCGGGAATTAACATCATTCAAATCTGTACATGGTGATGGTACACCCATCAATATTCCAACATCAATTCCACTTTCTTTGGCAAATTTGATATAGTTATCTATGAATGAATCCCCATGAAAAATATCCTTACCAATATGGCTATGACTATCTATTACAACATTATCTTTCATTTATATCACTCTCCTTTACTAAATAGTAAAAATCTTTAATACTATTAATTCTTATATGATTTGTTTTTATATTTTTGTTATACTTTGTATTCATTAAATAAATTTTTGTACTAGGTAACATTTTTTCTACAGAATCACAGTTCTTTAATGAATCATCTATATAAAAATCCGGCTTTATTTTTTGTAAGAATTTTGCTTTATCATCAATATTTATAAACAATTTATCATAATATATTTTATTTTTACTTAACCAATTTATAGTTATTTTTTTTACTTGATCATTATTAGTTTCTCTCCTAGCTGTAACTATATATATTTTTATATTTAACTCTTTTATTAATTGTAAATAATGTCTTGTTCCATATTTAATTTTTATATCATTTAAATATTTTGGGTAACATTGTTCAAAAAAACTTATCAAATCATTTCTATCCCAGTTCAGCATTTTTGCAAAATAATAATAATCAACACAATTATCTATTTTTTTAATTTTTGTTGTCCTTTTTAATATATCTTTATCAAATTTAGTTGCATACTCATTAATTGTTTTACCACTAGATGCTAATGTATCATCTAAATCAACACATAAAATCATTTTTATCTCCCAACAAAACTATATATATCTTCTTGTAACTGATTAATAAATAACCCTATATGATAACCATCTTGAAAAGCATGATTAACTTGTATAGAATAGTCAATCATATATTTTCCATCTTGAATAAAATATTTTCCCCAGCAAATTCTTGGAATACTATCTTTAAGTTTATAATTCATTGGATTTAAGACAGAAGTTACTCTCATCCAAGGTGTACATGTTATATAGCATTTATTATAATCTTTAACATAAGGAATAATTTTATCACTTTTCGCTTCTTCTTTAGCGGCATTAAAATCTTGTATAAATTTTTCAAAGTTATTATATTCAATCGTTCTACTAAAATTTATTTGTTTATTATCTTTAAGTACGGAAAATGATGCATTTATTTTATCATATTTATAGATTTCATCTTCTTCTAAAACATATTTAAATTCTTCTATCTTATTTAGAGATGCAATCGTAAAGTAAGTCATCAATCCATAAAATGATATTTTATTTTTTTTAGAAAATTTAATCAAATCATCCACATCAATTAAAGTAGTACATCCTGTATATGGACTATCAAATTTTGAGAAAAATTGAAATTGTTTATTTCTATTCCAATTGTCTTTATTTACTTTTTGTTTCATTATCTTACCCCCATAATTTGCATATTTTATATAAATCATTTATATAATTTTCTACATCTTCTTTCCACTTATCATTTTTATTATTACAATCTTTTTTTAATTCACTTAACTTTTCTTCGCCATAAAATGAAACATAACACATTAATTGATAGACAAAAGAATTTTCAGCACTATCATAATTAAAATTCTC
>JAUNMG010000047.1 GCA_030531905.1 bacterium
ACAAGTCAAATGTAAAGTAGCTAGAATTGTAGATGTTACTTCTAGAATTATGTGTGTAGATAAATCTAATGGTGAATATACTATGTTTATAAATATACCAAATACATCAAAGAATGCTGAGATAAGTTTAGAATTAGTAGGAGAACATGGAAGTAATAAAGTGAAAATTAGGGAGGCTAAGATTAGCTCAGGAAATGCAAAAATTGATGCTATCAAAGAAGAATGTATAGTTTTAAATAATTTAAAATCTAGTGAAAGAGTTAAGATAGATTTTAAGATATATTTTGATTATTATGGGGCATTTAATTTGGAGTATAAGGAGACGTTATGAAGATTAAACAAAGAATGAATTCATACCCAATTCTATCAAAGATAACAGATGATTATATTAATTCATCTTTTGAAACAGAGATTAATTGGTATGATGCAAAAAAAACAAGAATGAAATTCGATTTTAAGTTAGATAATGAAACAATACAAAATCTTATAAAAAATGGGGATGCACACTATTTGGTTCATATGGAATGCCCTACAACATCTTTTAGACAGGCTTACCAATCAACTCAAGATGAAATTATAATTGAGTTACCACAACAGAATTTAAATGAAAAGATTGAGATAAATACATTTATTGTTGCTGCTAAAGAAATTAAGGAATATACTAATCCATTATTTAATATGGATTTTAAAGATATGAAATTTTATTTGAGCAGAGGAAATATGATTGCTATAGGCAATGCAGTAGAAATTTCTATAGAAGATAAATATAATGAGAATTCTATTATTAGAATTACTAAACGTAATGATGATTCACTTGATGCATTAAGAGTGGACACTTCTAAATCTGAATATATTATTATTAGCTTACCTGAAAGATTGCGAGATTTATACTGCAATTTGGGTTCAGGACAATTTGAAAATATTTGTAGGTCAATTATTATATTACCAGTTATGATGGTTGTATTAAAGACTATGCAAGTAGCTGCAAATGATGATGATAGTTCAGTTACAGAACTACATTGGTATAAAGTTATTGAATCTTGGTTGGATAATCAGGGTATTGATGTAAAAGATATTGATTTTGATAATGAAGGAGAAAATTCAGCTCTAGCTATAGCTCAAATAATATTTAAAAATCCTATAAAAAATGCGTTTGAAGAACTCAAAAATATTAATTCATAGGAGGGGAAAATGAAATTAAATTATGTTACTGATAATGCACTAGCAGAGTTAAAAGTTAATGCTAAATCAAATATTGATTATTATAAAAAAAATAATAAAGAATGGTTTAATAAGTATTTTGAATATAATAATGGACTAAAGGAAGAAATTTTTCCAGGTAATACAATTGAATTAGTTTGTGAAGGTGAATATATTCATACTGATTTTGAAAATATAATACGTATGTATGGTGGCTTAAAAGATATTATTTCACCTAAAACGGCAATCGATGAGCGTTTATGGGTAGGATTGGCTCATAGCACTTACTGGGATTATGTTCAATACCGACAAAAAGAACAGATTGCATCAAAAAAGGGAAAAATAGAAACCTCATTTTTCTTTACATATGGCCCTAGAAGATCTGCATATGTTAATTGTTTATCTAGACTTTGGTGGGCAGGATATTTATTTTATGATGATGAGTGTAAGGATAATCCATGGCACTTAGTACGTGCGTTGGTTGGAACAGATTTTGCATCTGCAATGCTTCTTTTATCTTCTAGTGGATTTATAGCAAATAAAAATATTGCATTAGGTTTAATGGAGAGCATAAAAAAACTAAGAAATAAAGGCATAAAAATCAAACGTAGTCACTGGGTAGAAAGCACAAAATATTTAAATAATATAGGTGCTATGATGGTTCTAGATGAACTAGAAAGATTAGAAATTACTCAAATAATAGATGATTTATTTATTAAATTAAAATTAGATCAACCAGATAAAAATGATAAAAAATTAGCTGTTAGTATGAATGATTAAAAAATATATAATAAAAAATTTTGAGAGAAAGAAATTGTTAAAAAAATAGATTCTTTCTCTCAAAATTTTTTATGTAAATTTATCCTTTTAGGATATTTATGATAGAATATTATTAATATTTGAAAGGAGTAGGGGAATTTGAGTTATACTGAAAAATATGATAGAACAAATCCTAGAAGTATAGAAGAGTATGCTAAAGAGTTAATAGGATATACATTTAAAGATATTATAGAATTAAATAAAAAAGATTATGAAGAATTAAATAAAGGAGAAATAAAAGAGAGTACTTCATCATATTATGGAAATAGTGCTAGAAAAGGTGGATTAGGAAATTTACTAGAAGAAATTTATTTTGGGTATAAGGCAAATAGTATATCAGAACCAGATTTTCCTGAAGCAGGAGTTGAATTAAAGGTTACACCTTTTGAGAAGAAGAAAAATGGATCTTTTAAAGCAGGTGAAAGATTAGTATTAGGGATGATAAGTTATGACAAAGAGATAGAAGATAACTTGTATGATTCACATATATGGAATAAATGTAAATTAATGTTGCTTATTTATTATTTAAGAGATAAAGAAATAAAAAATAATTTATTATATACTATTAGATATGCTACTTTATTTCAACCAACAGAGGCTGACTTGAAGATTATAGAACAAGACTATAAAGTTATAGTTGATAAAATAAAGGCAGGTAAAGCGCATGAATTATCGGAGAGTGACACTATGTACTTGGGAGCTTGTACCAAGGGATCTACTGCCGAGAAAAGTTTAGTAAAACAATATTATAATAATAATGTTAAAGCTAAAAAGAGAGCTTTCTGTTATAAAAATGCATATATGACTTTTATATTAAATAATTATATAATTCCAAATAAGGATACATATAAAGAAAATGTAGAATCAATAATTAGAAATGTAGATGACCTTAAGAACTGTTCATTTGATGAATATATTAAATCAAAAATTAATAAAAATATAGGAAAAACAGATGAAGAATTATGCTTATTATTTGATAGAGAGTATAATAACAATAAAGCACAATGGATAGACTTATCATATAGAATGCTAGGAATTAAATCTAATAAAGCCGAAGAGTTTATAAAAGCAAATATAGTAGTAAAAGCTGTTAGAATAGAGGAAAATGGTAATATGGTTGAAAGTAGCTCATTACCGACTGTTTGTTTTAAAGAATTAGTGGGACAAGAATGGGAAGATTCAGACCTATATAAGTATTTTAATGAAACAAAGTTCCTATTCGTTGTGTATAAAAAACAAGGAGAACACTATATTCTTAAAGGTTGCAAGTTATGGAACATGCCATATGAGGATTTAAATGGAGATGTGTATCAAGGATGGAGCAATATAAAAAATATAGTAAATAAAGGTATAGAATTTAAAAAGAAAGAGACTAAAAAGGGAATTATTATAGAAAATAACCTTCCTAAGAAAAATGACAATAGAATTATACATATTAGATCACATACATCTCAAACATTTTATAAATTTGAGGATGGTGAAATATTTGGAAAGGGAACTTATGTAAATGGAGATGAGTTGCCAGATGGAAGATGGATGACAAAACAAAGTTTTTGGATTAATAATTCCTATATTGTTTCACAACTTGAGGATATTATAAATTAATTATATGAATTACTAATTATAAATGATTTTTAAATAATATCATATTATATAAAATAAATATAATTTGAGCCACAGTAATATTTAATATTATTGTTGGCTTTTTTTATACTCATTTATCACAATAAACTAAACTATTCTATAATTAAAGTAAATAAATATTATCTCAAAGGGGGTCAAACATGAAAAAACAACTAAAAATAAACAACATCCCCACAATAATATGGGGGCAACCATCAAAAAATCTTATAATAGCAGTCCACGGCAACATGTCCAACAAAGCGGACATTCCAATACAAATACTATCAAAAATCGCAAGCAACCATGACTACCAAGTTCTAAGTTTTGACTTGCCACAACACGGCGACCGAAAAAACGAACCTACACTTTGTAAAGTTCAACCATGTGTGGAAGAACTAAAAACTATAATGGAATATGCAAAGTCACGATGGG
>JAUNMG010000017.1 GCA_030531905.1 bacterium
GTAACTAATAATCAGGTAAATAATAATCTTAATATTGAAACTGAAATTGGTAATGTCGAAAAAGAAAAATTAACTAATCAAGTAGAAAATCAACAACAAGAAGTTCATTCTGTACAACCAGTCCAAATAACTCAACAAACACAGAGTTTTGAACAAACTAGTGAAAACGTATTAAAGGTAGAAAATAATATTCCTACTCAAAACATTGTTTCTCAAAATAATGATTCTAATACAACTCAGATGGATGAACCAAAAAAACAAGAAATAGAAGACGATTATAAAGGACCGAGTACATTTAGAAAAATAACTACAGTTTTATTGTTTCTATTTTTATTCTTATTTGTTTACTTTTTAGGTGATATTACTGAATATATTAATTCAAGAAAACAAGAAGAACAAATAGCTGAAATAACGGATGGAAAATTATCTTGTACATCAAGTAAAAGCTCTAGTAATTTAGACATAGAATTAAGTGCGATATTTACTTTTAAGGACAAAAAAATAACAGATTTAACATATACAACAACTTCAACAGGTGATACTCAAAAAGATAAAGCAGAGTTAAATAGACTTAATAACGATTGCAAAGTCTTAGAAGAAGAGGTAAAGGACTTGGATGGTATTAGAGTAATCTGTAGTTTAAATAATGGGGTTAATTCAGTAAAACAAATATTTAATTATGAAATTTTAGATAACACTAAAGTTAGTTCAGCTTTTGCTGAAGCTGGTGGTATTTATCCTCAATTTAAATATAAAGATGATATAGATAAAGTAAATTCTAAAATGCTAACATCAGGTTATACCTGTGAAAAGATGAGTTCATAGCTCATCTTTTACTTTTACGTAAAATAAATGGTAATTTTTGTCAAGTGGTTGTAAAATTTACATCTCTGTAGTATTATATTACTACAAGGAGATTACTATGAAAAAAGGTAAATTTTTATATTTTATAAATTGGATTTTAGTATTTTCAATTCCAGCTATATTAGCAACTACTTCCATAAAGACAGATGAAATAGCAGCTAATGTTGATGTAAAGAATTTAAAAACAAACTTGTTTATAAAAAATGCATCTATTCCTAAACAAATTAATAAAGATATAGATATAGAAGTAGTCGAGGAAGAAAAAAATAGTGAGGCTTCATCATCTACTAAGGATAATAGTAAACAAGAAGAAGTAAATAATAACGAAATACAAAAGGAAATAGAAAATGTTGTTAAAGAAGAAAAGAAAGATACAACAAGTGTTGAAAAAAACGATTCTAAAGATATTTTAACAGGTAAAA
This sequence comes from bacterium, assembly GCA_030531905.1. GTDB lineage: Bacteria > Bacillota_I > Bacilli_A > RF39 > UBA660 > UMGS995. The sequence continues at coordinate 1,287 of JAUNMG010000017.1, forward strand.
TTAGTTACTATCGTGCTAATTGTTATGGTTGTTCAGGAAGAACTGCTTCTGGATATGATGTAAGTAATGGTAATTTATATTATCATGATGCAACATATGGGGATATTAGAATAATAGCAGCAGGATATGAACTTAATTTATACTCTGTAGTTAAAATCAAAAACTCATCACTTGGAACCGATGTTTTAGCGATAGTGTTAGATCGTGGTGGAAACATTGGTCAAGATAAAAAATTTCTAATAGATGTATTAACAAATGATTCTGAATCAAAAGGTGGAGTTGAAACTAATGTTTCTTTAGAAATTTTAAGAAACGGTAAATAGAACAAGGGAAGATTATATCCCTTTTTCTTTGTTTTAATTAACATTAGACTGTGTTATAATGTTTTCAGTAGGAGTGTGAAGTATATGATATATCTTGATTATTCAGCAACAACACCAGTAAATGATGAAGTCCTTGATACATTTTGCAAGGTAAGTAGAAATTTTGTTGGTAATCCTAATTCATTACATAAACTTGGAGTTGAAGCTAAAGAATTAATTGATGCTTCAACAAGACAAATTGAAGATATTTTGAAATTACACGATAAAGAAGTTATTTATACAAGTGGAGCAAGTGAAGCAAATAATACAGCTATTATGGGAGTAGTTAAAAAATATCCTAATAGAGGACATCATATTATTACAACGAGATTAGAACATTCTTCTATTATTGCACCAATATCTGCTTTACAAAATGAAGGTTATGAAGTCTCATTTGTTGATTTAGATGAAAATGGATTAGTGACTATCGAAAATTTGAAAAAACTAATTAGGGATGACACTGTTTTAGTAAGTATTGGCTGTGTTAACAGTGAGCTTGGTATTATTCAGGATATTGATAGACTTGGTAAGTTTTTAAAAAAATATCCGAAACTAATTTTTCATAGTGATATAACTCAAGCTATTGGAAAAATAAAACTTAATTTAGATAATGTTGATTTAGCATCTTTTTCTGCTCAAAAGTTTTATGGATTAAAAGGAGTAGGTTGTTTAATAAAGAACAAAAATATTAAAATAGAACCATTAATATATGGTGGTAAGTCAACTACTGTTTATCGTAGTGGTACACCAGCAGTAGCGTTAATTGCGTCTCTTGCTAAAGCATTACGACTTGTTTATGAAGATTTTGATAATAGATATAACTATGTAAAAAACTTAAATTCTTATTTAAGAGAAGAACTTTCTAAAATAGATGGTGTTCATATTAATAGTAGTTTAGAATCTAGTCCTTATATTTTAAATATTAGTATTAAAAATATTAAATCAGAAGTTATGCTTCATGCCTTAGAAAGTGAAGATATTTATATTTCTACACAAACAGCTTGTTCCAAAGGTGGAAGTTCAATAGGAGTATTTGAAATTACTAAAAATGAAGATTATGCTCTTCATAGTTTAAGAATTAGTCTTAGTTATTTAACTACAAAAGAAGAACTAAATGTATTTTTAAAAGTATTTAAAGAAAAAATGAGAAAGTTGGATTTATTTAATGAAAGTAATTAAAATAACAGCCCTATGGTGTAGCGGTTGTCTAATAATGAATAATGTTTGGAATGAAGTTTTAAAGAGGAAAGATATAGAAACTATAAGTCTTGATTATGATATGGATGAAGAATTAGTAAAAGAATATAATCCTGGAAAAATATTACCTGTTTTTATCTTTATGAATAATAATAAAGAAATAAGAAGAGTAATAGGAGAAAAAAGTGTAGAAGAAATGCTTAATATAATTAATGAAGTAGGTGAAGAAGATGACTAAGAAAAAATTATTTTTTGTTTCATTATTATTTTTAATTATTTGTTCAGTAGAAAATGTTTTTGCTAAAGAACAAGTTAATTTATATTTTTTTCATGGTGATGGTTGTCCTCATTGTGCTGAAGAAGAAAAATTTCTTGCTAAAATAGAAAAGAAATATTCATATGTAAAAATTATTAGATATGAAGTATGGAAAAATAAAAGTAATGCTCTGCTTATGGATAGAGTTGGTAATAGGTATGATGTTGCAACCTCATCTGTTCCTTTAACTGTAATATCTGGTACAGCAATTTCTGGATATTCTGAAAGTATAGGAATTAGAATCGAGCGAGCAATCAAATATTATAAAGATAATCCAAAGGAAAATGTTAATTATGTATCTCAAATAAAAAATGGTACTTTTGATGAAGATGAAATAAAAGATTCATTTAGTGAAGCTGATAAAAAAACTGATGAATCAACCAAGATTAAATTACCACTACTAGGTAAGATTAATTTAAAAGATTTTTCTCTGCCAACAGCAGCAACTTTAATTGGTTTAGTAGATGGATTTAATCCTTGTGCTATGTGGGTATTATTATTCTTAATAAGTATGCTTCTTGGAATGAAAGATAGAAAAAGAATGTGGATATTAGGTCTTACTTTCCTATTATCATCGGCACTTGTCTATATGGCTATTATGCTTTCTTGGTTTAACATAGTAGTTAATGTAATGGCATCGGTTATTTTTAGAAATATTATTAGTGTCATTGCAATTGTTGGTGCCATTATAAATTTAAGAGCATTCTTCAAAAGTAATGATAGTGGTTGTGAAGTAGTAAATGATAAAAAACGTAAAAAAGTAATTAGTAAGATAAAAGATTTTACTAAAGAAAAAAGTTTATTTATTGCTTTAGGAGGAGTTATTTTCCTAGCAATTAGTGTCAATGTTATAGAACTTGCTTGTTCTGCAGGCTTACCTTTAGTGTTTACTCAACTTTTAGCAATTAATAATGTGTCTTCATTTGAATCATTTATTTATACACTTATTTATATATTCTTCTTTTTAATAGATGATATTATTATATTCTTAATTGCAATGTCCACTACTAAGGTTCATGCTATTTCAACAAAATATAATAAATATTCTCATTTAATTGGAGGAATATTGATGCTAATAATTGGAATTTTATTATTAGTTAAACCAGAATGGTTAATGTTTAATTTCTAGAAAAGATTGCTTCTTTTCTTTTTCTTTGATATAATATGTACTTGTTTGAAGGGGGTAATTATGGGTTCAATTATGAATGAAGATGATATAGTAGTAGCACAAAGGCTTGTTACTGGTAGCTATAATCCTTTAAGAGATGATTTTTATCATGAAACATCAATTATTTATAAAACTACTAATGAAGATGTAAGATCATATCTTAATTTATTAAAAGATAAGAAAAAAATATTTTCAATCACTGCTTCTGGTGATCAAATCTTAAATAGTATTTTAGTAGGAAGTAAAGATATAACTGCTTGTGATGTAAGTCACTTTCCAAAATATTTTTTAGATTTAAAAATAGCAGCAGTAAAATCATTATCATTAGAAGATTATCTTAATTTTTTTGTAATGACAGATGAAGAAAATATAGAATTTAGTGATAAATATTATGATGAATTAAGATCTAATCTAGACAAAAATAGTCTTGAGTTTTGGGATCATTTATTTGGCTTTTTTGATGGAGATGAAATATATAATTCTTCACTTTTCTCAAGAGAAGTTTATACATTAAAACATTTTAAAGAAAGAAATCCATATTTAGAAAAAGAAAACTATAAATTATTAAGAAAAAAACTTGATGATGTAGATATAAAATATATCAATACAAATTTAGGAAACTCTGATTTAAGTTTTAATGAAAGTTATGATTTAGTAAATCTTTCAAGTATTATGTATTATGGAATACTTAGAGATCCAAAGAATTATTTAAAATTATTAGAAAACTTTAATTTAAGGGATAATGGAATGATTCTTTCTTATGTCTATGATATTAGTAAACAATTTAGAAAAAATTATGGTTCAGATGAATTTAGATTTCAAAAGTTTGATGATACTAATGCTGGAGTCATGATTTATCAAAAGAAAAAATAGTATTTGATATTTGAAATTAATAGAGTATAATTAAGGTATAAATTATGCTTAGGATGTGGTTATATTGAAAAAGAAAAAAATTATTATTGGATTATTAATATTACTTATAATACTTTATTTAATATTCAAAACTTTTTGCTTGTATTATTATGATCCTAGTAGATTTATTTCTGGAAACTATGATAATGAATCAAAAAATTTTAGAAATAATAATAAAGTAATTACTATAAAAAAATCTAATGAAATTGTTTCTAACTATCTAGAAAATGATAGTATGAAAATTAAAAATATTTTTACTAATTTTTCTAAAAAAGTATCTACAAACGAGAAGAATGAGAATATAGATATATATGCTTTAAACAATGATAAAAATAATACTGCTATATATTTTGGTTCTATAACTAGTTATAGAGATTCATTTAATAATAATATTAATTCTTCTTTAGGATCTTTTAAATATTTAAAAATTAATACTAAAAAAATATTGAAAAAATATAATATAAAAGATGATATAGATCTAGTTAAGCTAGCTATGGAGTTTAAAGACAAAAAAGTAAATTTTTTTACAAGTGTCGATAAAATTAAAACTATTTATGCTTTAAAAATGTTTTCTCTTTCTTTCCCAACTTCATCTAATGGTATTTCATTTATAGATGGTGATTATAATGGGTTTTACATAGATACTGATAGGATAAAAGAATATATAATTATAAAGAATAATAAAACATACGTAATTTCTTTCTATAATAAAGATTATTATAGTCAAGATACTATTAATAATATATTAGAAACAATGGTGTTAAAATAATGGAAGCATTTATTAAAGATGATGAAAATTTTTATAAAAATATTAGAAAATATAAAGATAAAAATGTCTCTTTAGAAAGTGATACAACTGATTTAGTAAAAAAACAAATGATAATAGCTTCCAATGAAAAAGATTTAGAAAAAAGATATTCTTATATTTATGATGTTGTTTGTACATACTTAGATAATGAATTTAAAAATAAAAATATTTGCTGTTTTGAGAATAATAGATGTATATCAGTTAGAAATAATGGTCATTGTAGAGAATCTTTAAATGGTTGTTGTTATGGTACTAAAAGAGGTCTTTGTAAAAACTTTAAAGATGGAAGATGTACTATTAAAGCTATTTCTTGTAAATTATTTACTTGTAGATATTTAAAGAAACAAGGTGTTAAATACAGAGTAAATGATATTTTCCTTCTAAAGTATTTTTTTAATATTAGACAGAAATTCTTACTTGAAAATTCTATTTTTAAAGATAAAGATGAAATAATAAAATTATTACTTGAAAATAAATAAATCTCAACTAAAATTAGTTGAGATTTTTACTTATTGTTCTTTGAATGTTAAATTACCATCAGTTATAGGTAAATTAGTGTATGTAGCATCAGCTAAAATTGAATTTTATTTTGTCTTACTGATACGGTATGGGGTTTTAAGAAAATACAATTATCATTATATATTCTTGTGCTTTTTAAAAGATGATTGTTTTCATAATAGATAGATACTTTTATTTATTGTGTGAAATTATATTTTTTAATAATAAGATTTACGTTAGCAAAATCTATATTTGCAGTTGAACTATCACCAGTTATACCACATCTTACATATAACTTTGTATTACCATCGATTTTAGTAATTATTGTTTCCGAACAGTCCATTCTTGAAGTTGTTCCGGCTTTAAGTTGGAAAGATAAATCTTGGATTACACTTCCTTTATCATTTGATAGATGGAATATTGCCTCATGATCTTGATCAACCCCTGATATTTGACCACATAAAGTAATTTCATAGTAACCACTTTCAGCAACTAAGAACTCTGTATCACTTAAAGTACTAAAATATTTATTATCATTAGGAATATTTATTACTTCTTGGAAAGTCATAACTTTAGAATAGTGAGCTTGAGCAAAACTTATAAATAAGATAGCATCATAACTAGTAGGTCCTAGTGAGGCAGCAGGACCTGTTGGACCAATATCACCTTTTTCTCCTTGAGGACCTACATCACCTTTTTGCCCTTGTTCACCTTTAGGCCCAGTAGGACCAGTTGGACCAATATCACCTTTTAACCCTTGAGGACCTTGTAACCCAATTTCACCCTTGTCACCTTTAGGACCAATATCACCTTTTGGAATAACAAAATCTAGATAATGTGTTAAATTAACTTTATTATCAATAACTTTAGCATCTTCATTTGGATTTGCCGTTTTAGTACTATTAACAACAAAATTTTCTGTATCACCTTTAGGACCTTTTACATTACCAATATCAGACCAATCATTTAATACTTGATTCCAAATATATAATTCACCATTAACTATGTAGGTATCACCATTATTACCAGTAGGATGATTTTTCTTAAATTCTTCTAAAGAATCATAACTTCCCATTATTTCAAGTCCTTTACCAGCAGGACCAGTAGGACCAATAGTTTGACCTGGATAAATTCCAGCTTTTATCAATTTTCTTCTAGTATTACTATTTTCTAGAACTTGTTTTATTTTATCTTCATAATTCATAGTGTTCATCCTTTCGTTATAACTTATGAAAAATTTAAGTTTATGTATGTGGTAAAGTCTATTTAATAACAATAATTATTAGACAAAATATATATAATTAAGGTATAATGTAGATAGTAAAAGGATAGGATTTATAAAGTAGGTGAAGATATGAGATTATTTTTATGTGGTGGAGAGTGTGAACAACAAAAACCAAATGTTTATAAAAAATTAGATGAAGTAATTGATAATAATAAACCAATCTTATATATTCCTTTGGCAATGAATCCTAGAAACTATTCTTATGATGGTTGTTTTGACTTTATTAAAGAGGAGCTTGCAAATGTAAATGTTCCAAATATCGAACTTGTTAAAAGTTTCGAAGAATTAGAATCCAAAAACTTTGATGACTATTCTGTTTTATATTTTGATGATGGTAATGAGTTTAGACTATTAGATGGACTAAAAAAGACAGAATGTTTTAAGAAGTTAAGTGATTATATAGATAGGGATGGTGTTGTGTTTGGTTTTGGAGCAGGATCAGAAGTATTAGGTAAATCTATTAATACTTGTACTCATAGTACTACTAATGAAGTAGATTTAAAAGATTTAGATGGACTTGATAAAATAAATGGTTTTGCTTTATTAAACCATTATATAGAAAGTGATAATATGCATTTATTAACAACATCTAGATATGAAAAAATACTTGTTTTACCAGATGAGGATACTATATATATAGATGACGGTAAATATGAAGTGATTGGGACAAAACCTTTTTATATTTTTGATGATAGAGATTTTAGTGTTTATAATCAAAAAATAAGTAGACTTAATAAATTTCAAGGTTTAAAAACACCACGAGAATTGATGGATTTTATGGATCAAAATGTGGCATATGGTTGGATTGATCTTGATGGTGGAATGTATTTGAATAATCTTTCAAATTTAGAAGGAAACTATAAAACAAAGTCTATAAGTAATACGTTAAATTTTGGAGTTGGAACGTGTATAGAACAAGCTCAACTTGCTAAAAGCTTTTTTGATGCTAATGGCTTTGAAAATAAATTATTTTGTTCAAGAGTGCAAAACCAAGAAGATAAAAATAGTATGCATTGTTTTGTCCTTTTTAAGAATAATAATATTTGGTATCATTTTGAACATTCGGATCGTAAAAGAAAAGGCATACACCCATATACAAGTGTTGATGATGCTTTAAATGATATTGTTGAAGATAAAAATTCAGAAATAATAGAAATACCAGATATACCAGCAAATTTTACATTTAAAGAATTTAATAGGTTTGTAGATTCTTGTAATCGAAAAGGAAATGTTAAATAATAAATATATTTGAGTTTAGGTAAAAATAAAGATTGACAAAGAAAAAGTGAATTTGTGTTATCCACAGATTCACTTTTTTAATATGAAAATAAGGAAAAGCCTTCTAAAATTTGGTAAAATTTAATTAACACAAAAATTAAAGGAGGTATTTCCATGTCTAATTGTACTATGAATTCATATGAAATGAAAAGAGATATTAAAATATTGTCATACAGGAATAAAAGAATGGTAAGAAATAGAGATATGAGAAAAATATAAGCAATTAGAATTAAAATAAGATAAGAAAAAAGAGACATTTTCACAAATTGTTTGAGTTGTGCTGAAATTAAATTTAAAAAAACCGAAACTCAAATTAAGATAATATTGAAAAACTAATCCTACTTTGATAAAATATAGTAGAAGATAGGATAGTGATTTGTATGGGATTGTTAAATAAAAAAAAGACCAAGAAAGAACCAAAAGTAATAAGAATGAAGAATGGTCGTTTTGTAAAAAAAGAAGAGTATGATCGTATAATAAATGAGAGCAAGAAAAAACCAAAAATAAAAAAAGAAAAAATAAAAGAGTCCAAGAAAGAGAAAACAAATGAAGAAAAAAGAAAGATAAGAATGATAATGATAATTCTATTTTTACTATTGTTATTTTTATTATTTATCTTAGATATAGATGATTTAATACTAGGAATACCAACAGAACCAAAGGTAAAAATACCAAAAGATAAATGGTATCAAACAAAAGTAGTAAAGATAGAAGAAGATGCTAAATCAAGAAAGAAAATATCACATTATTTGTATTGTATAAGACAAGATAGTAATATCGAAAAATGTGAATGGAATAGAACTGATACAAAAAGTATTGAAGTAAGTAAAAGTGGAATAAATCATATTTGGTTCAAAGGAGTAACAGAAGATGGGAAAGAAGGAAAGCCATCAAAAGAGACAATAGTAAAAATAGATAATGAGGCACCAGAAGAAATAAAAGTCAAAAAGACAGTAACAGAGACTACAATAAAAGTAAAAGTAGAAGTAAAAGATAAAGAAACAAAAATAGAAAAATATTATTATAAAATAGATGATAAAGAGTTTGAAGAAAGTGAAAAGACAGATCATACATTTAAAAGTTTAAAACCAGGAACAACATACAAAATTACAATAAAAGTAGTAGATAGTCTAGGAAATGAAAAAGAACTAATTTTAAATATAACAACAAAAAAAGAAAACAAAGAAGAGGATACCAATCTAGATAATAAAGATAATCAAAATAATAATCAAAAAGATAAAAACAAAGAAAATAATCAAACAAGTGAATCAACAGATAACAATGGTAAAAAAGAAGAAACTAAAAAAGAAGATGACAATAAAGAAGAAGAGGTAGAAGAAATACCAGAACTAAATTTAAGTGGAGTTCCAAAGAAATTTGAAGTAGGAGAAAGTTACAAATTACCAACAAGTTATAAATTTGGAAAAAGTGGAGGTAAAGTATCTTGTACAGTAGATAGTAAAGAATATAAAGATACAAAAGATTTAGGAACAGGAATAAAATTAATAAAATGTAGTGCGAAAAGTAATAAAGGTGTAGAAGTAAGGGTAGAAAAGGAAGTAGAGATAGTCCAAAAAGATATTAAAGAAGAAACCTGGGATGGATGGATAACAATGAATTTGTATTATCCAGAATCTTCAACAGATTGGCAATGGAGATTAGGCAGTGAAGAAGATACAAGAGATGATGGATGGAGTGACTATACAGGACCGATAACAGTAAGATTAACAGATGTAGAAAATGTATATATAAGATATAAATTAAAAAGTGGTGAAGTAGTAATAGTTCCACCAACAGGAAAATTAGTAGTAGATATAGAACCAACAAGTTATGAAGTAACAGACGGTAAAACTACAAAAGTAAAGATAACATATACAAAAGATGCAGATAAAAAACAGTATAAAATAAATGATGGGGAATGGACAGACTATACAGGAGAATTTAGTGTAGGAAATGATACAAGAATAGAAGCAAGAGTTATAAAAACAACAAAAGAAGAAACAAAAAGAAGTTATGATAGTGTCTATATTAGAAAATATGTAGAAAGCGAAACAGGAGAAAGTTCAACAATAAAAAGTGGAACAAGATTACCAGGAGAATCAGCAGGAACATATGAAACAGAAAGTAATCCATCATATGGATCAAACTATAGAAGAAATCCAAGCTATATGCTAGAAGGTCCAGAGATAATAAAAGATACGGAAGAAATAGTAGATAGTATAAAAGTAGAAGTAAAACCACAAAAAAAGGCTAAGAAAATATATTATAAAGCACCAGAAGGAAACTGGACAGAGTATAAAGATGTAGTAGAAGTAAGTAAAATAGGATACTTTTATGCAAAATATGAAACTGAAGATGGTCAAACATCAAATATAAGTTATATTTATATAGATAATATTGATCAACATAAATTACCGAATGTAAGAATTGGATTAAATACAATAGAAAGAGCAGAAAGTGTAACGGTAAGTATAACAACTAATGGAGAAAACTTAAGATATAGCTTTGATGGAGAAATATATCAAAACTATACAGGATCAATTACATTAAAAGAAAATACAAGAATATATGCTAAAGCAGATAATAGTAATGGAACGACAACAGCATATAGAGATATAACAAATATAGGAAAAATACCAGTATCACCAACAAGTGAAGAATATAATATAGGAATATTTTTAAATCCAGAAGAGAAAGATGTAAAAGGATTAGTAAATCAAACAGAGGCAAGTATAGTATATGACTCTAGATGTGAAAATAAATATTATAAGATAGGATATAATGGAACTTATCAAGCATATACAGGAAAAGTAAAGATAACAAGTAATAGTAGAATATATGGATATTGTACAGGAAAAACTGGTAAAGGATATACAAGTAAGAATGTAGGATTCTTAACAACAGGAATAGAAGAACCAGAAATAGAAATAGAACCAACAGAAATGGCAGAAGAAGTAAAAGTAGAAATAAAATATCCAAAAAATGCGAAGATAAAGAAATATAGAATAGGTAATGGAAATTTAATAGATTATACTGAAAGTATAACGATAGATGAAAATACAACAATCTATGCTTATACAGAAGATGAATTAAAAAATAAAAATAGTAGTGAAAGAACAATAACAAATATAACAACATTGCCAAGATATACAACACTAGATATGGGAAGTTATTTTATATTAAGATTAAATTATCCAAAAACATCAAATAAAGATACAAGAGAATATAAATGGAGTCCAAAAGGAAATTGGAAAAAATATAATACAAAAGGGGTTCTCCTAATAAAGAATGAATATAAAGATGAGATAGATACAACAGCTGGAGTAAAAGTAAAGGATGAAAATGGAAAAGAAATAATATTTACAGAAGATTATTATTATGTAAGTGATATAACAAGTGATATATCAGAAAATCTATTTATGAGATGGGACTATTCAATACCGAAGGCACCAACAATAAAGTTAAATACAACAACTCCAACAAAGAAAGTAGAAGTGACAATAGAGTATACTAATTCAAGTAAAAAGCAGTATAAACTAGTAAATAAAGATGGAAAAGAAACAGAGTGGTTAGATTATAAAGAACCAATCACGATAGATAAAAATGAGACAATAGTATACGCAAGAGGGATTTCATCAATAGAAGCAATAGGAGAAATAGCAAGTAAGAAAATAACAAATATAGATGAAGAAAATCCAGAAGTAGAAGCAGTAGGAGACTTTGAGACACCAACAAGAAAACTAACAATTCAGATAGTAGGAAAAGATAATTTAGGAATAAATGTAGTAGGATGGGGAAAAGGAAAGAAAGATGAAAAATATTTTCAAGATGTCGCAAGTCTACAAAAGAATAATTCAACATTTACAGTAGAAGATAATGGAATCTATACAATCTATGCAGAAGACATGGTAGGAAATACAACAATAAAAGAAATAAAAGTAGAAAATATAGATAAGACAGCACCAGAAATAGATATAAACATCCTAACAAAAGAATATGGAGATACATTAGAATTTGAAGTTGAATATGGAGATTCAACAAAGAAAGAATATAAAATAGGAGAAAAAGGAACATATAAGACATATAGTGGAAAAGTAAGTGTTAAAGCAAATGATGTTTTAAATCAAGTAAATGAAGATGGAAGCTTAACAATATATGCGAAAGGAACAGATAAAGCAGGAAATATTCAAGAAGTAAAAGAAAAGACATATATAATAGATTTAGATGCACCAAAAGTACCAGTAATAAATGCATCAACAGGATATCCAATATTAACAGAATATGGAGTAGAATTTGATGATGTATTATCAATTAACTATGATAGTAGAGATGATATAGATAATTATATATCACTAGACGGAAAGACATGGAAAATATATACAGGAGTAGAACATATAACAAGTGGGACAGTATATGCGAAAAGTGTAAAGAAAACATCAGGATTAACAGTAGAAACATCAAAGAAAGTAGAACAACCAACAGATGCATTGGGACCAGAAGCATATGATGGAGATAAAAAAACATCTGTAACTGTAAAAGGTGGTTTTGCAAATAGTTATAGAAGAATACATATTTCTTCTGAAATGTTAGGTAAAAGTGTAAATGTTATAAGCTCTGTGTATGGAACAGTTGCCCAATTAAATGACAATAATCAAGAATTAGATATTAAAAACATTTCTGCGGGATATGGGGAAAGTAAAACATTTGAAATCGAAATAGTTGATGGTGCTAGAATTTTAGAGTTTAGAGGTGGCTCATCATCAAACTCATTATCGATAAGTGAAATTATGGTATGCAATCAACCAAAAATAAGTGCAAAATTAATATATCCTAAAATAGAAGAAAGTGGAATTAGCAAAGGATACAACATTATAACTATCAAGTATTTTAGTACAAGTGTTAAAAAATTGTATAAAATAAATGATGGTGAATGGATAGAATATGAAAATATACCTGTAAAAGTAACAGCTGGTGATACTATCTATGCAAAAGGAATAGATGGAAAAAATGTAGAAACAGAAATTAGTAGTTATACCGCGACACTTCCAGCAGATGCTTTAGGTTCAAAAGCATATGATGGTGATACAAAAACATATGAGGCAACAGAGTATAATAAATTATTTTATATGTTAGTGGATAAAAGTATGGTAGGTCAAAGAGTTAAAGTATTGGGTGGAGTTTTGGAAGGTTATATAAAGTTTTATAATGATGCTGGTACGGAATTAGGAAAATTTTCCGGAATAAGTAAATCAAGTGGATGGCTTAGTGTTGTAGTACCAGAAGGAACAACAAAAATAGGAACTTATACTGATATTGCTGAAATTTCTCCAGATGAAAAACCTACATTCACTAGTAATAAATTTTATCCTAAATTAACATCAACGGGTGTTGAAAAGGGACATAATGATGTAACTATCAAGTATTTTAGTACAAGTGTTAAAAAATTGTATAAAATAAATGATGGTGAATGGATAGAATATGAAAATATACCTGTAAAAGTAACAGCTGGTGATACTATCTATGCAAAAGGAATAGATGGAAAAAATGTAGAAACAGAAATAGGTAGTTATACAGCGATACTTCCAGCATATTCTTTAGGTTCAAAGGCATATGATGGTGATACAAAAACATATGAGGCAACAAAATATAATGTATTATTTTATATGTTAGTAGATAAAAGTATGATAGGAAAAACAGTACAAGTCTTAGGTGGAACCGCTACTTCAGGTTATATAAAGTTTTATAATGATGCTGGTACGGAATTAGGAAAACTTTTAGGGATAAGTAAATCAAGTGGATGGCGTACTGCTGTAGTACCAGAAGGAACAACAAAAATAGGAACTTATGCTTATATTGCTGAAATCGGTCCAGTGATAAATTCAGCACAAGCAAAAGCTCGTAAGAAGATAATAGTTCCAAGTGATGATAATACTAATAATGAGGAAACTATAACTATACCTAATTTTATTCCTGCTCCTGACATAATTGTAAGCGATAGTAATAGGTATACTGCAACTAAAAATATTACTATTTCATATCCAAGTGGAGATTATATCAACCAGTACAGTTTAGATGGAAAAAATTGGACTAACTATACAGGAGTTATTAGTATAGATAAGGAAACAACAATATTCGCAAGAACTTTAAGTGGAGAAAAGGTAATTTCTTCAAGTAGTTGTCAAATAACAAAAATAGATAATGTTAAACCAACAATATCACTTGATGAAGTACCAAATGAGATAAATATTGGCGATGATTATAGACTACCAACAACATATTTATTTTATAATAATAAAAGTGGTGGAAGCATCAAGTGTTTACTAGATGATACTATAGAAATAACTACAACAAAAGGTATCGGTGTTGGTAGTCATAATATAAAATGTAGTGCTACTACAGGAAGTGGAATAGTCTCAACAGTAGAGAAAGATATCAATGTAATTGATAATAGAGAACAAGTACCAAAAGAAAAAGATACAAAAGATGAAGAAGAACAAGAAGAAATAGTGAAAGAAGGTGAAGTAAGTGAAGAAGAAAAGAAATTTAATGGCGAAAGTACAACAGAAGAGTCTAGTTCAAATAATAACTGAGAAAGTAAAAAATAATAAGAAAAGATATTTAATAAATTGTTTAGTTATTGGAATATTAGTAATAGGTTCAATTCTTCTTTATAACTTTACAACTTCAAAAGCAATAGATACATCAACACTACTATCAGATCAGATAGTAGATAACTTGAAGTTTATGGATACAAAACTACAAAATAATAAATTAACAGTAGTAGTATATAATCAATTAGAAGAAAGTTATAATTTAAAAACAATAGATGTAGAATTTCAAGATGAAAATTATAATGAAATAACAACTGTAAGAGGATATATAGGAGAAAGTATAGATAATAAAGGTATGAAGCAATTAGTAGTATCAACAGATGTGGATCTATCAAATGCCTCTCATATAAAGTATATTATTAATAAATAAAAACAAGCTCTAGTAATAAACTAGAGCTTTTAATAACAAAAATAAGAGACTGCACCCCCTGAGGGCAGTCTCCAAAAAGAATAAAAAGGGGTTGGCTAGTGTGATACTAGCGACCAATTCGCCTAATGCCGAATTGGTGATTTATATACTAACCGAAAGAGTCTAATTTGTCAACAAAAAACGATAAATTTTTTTAAAAATTTTTGATTAAATTATGAATATGATATAATTAGAAAGAAGAGGAGAGATTATTATGGATATAATAAAAATAAAAGAGGAAGAATTTGAAGAAAAAGTATTAAAAAATAATAAGAAAGTATTAGTGGATTTCTATGCAGATTGGTGTGGACCTTGTAGAATGTTATCTCCAATTATAGAAGAGATTGCTAAAGAAAATGATGAATATGAATTTGTAAAAGTAAACGTAGATGATTGTCCTGAAGTATCTAGAAAATATGGAGTAATGTCTATACCAACTTTGATTGTTTTTGAAAATGGAGTAGAAAAAAAGAAAACTTTAGGTTTTCATAGTCTAGATGAAGTAAAGGAGTTTTTGAAAGATTAATGTACGATATTATTATAATAGGTTCAGGAATAGCAGGACTTACTAGTGCTATATATGCACTAAATAATAAAAGAAATATTTTAATACTAGAAAGTCAAAGTTATGGTGGACAAATAACAAATTCTAACCTTATAAATAATTATCCAGGTTTTAAAAATATATCTGGATTTGATTTAATGACTAATATTTATGAACAAGTAAAAAGCCTTGGTGGAGAAATTAAATATGAAGAAGTAATAGAGTTAACCAAAGATAAAGAAGTTATAACAAGAAAAAATAAATATAAGGCAAAAACTATCATAATCGCAACAGGACTTGTTCCAAGAAAATTAAATTTAGATATGGAAGATAATTTGATAGGAAAAGGAATCAGTTATTGTGCAACATGTGATGGATCATTCTTTAAAGATAAGATTGTGATGGTAGCAGGTGGAGGAGCAACAGCTATTGAAGATGCCATTTACTTAGCTAATATTTGTAAAAAAGTATATTTGATTTATAGAGGAAAAGAATTAAGAAAAGATGTTAATCTAATAGATAATGTCAAATCATTAGATAATGTTGAAATAATTTATAATTCAAATATTACAAAACTATATGGAAAAGATAATTTAGATAGTGTTGATATTACTAACAATGATACAAAAGATTTAAAAAATATAGAAGTTGATGGTTTATTTGTTGCAATTGGAAAGACTCCTGGAGCATCTATTTTTAAAGATTTAGTTGATGTATCAGACACTGGTTATATTATAACAGACAGCAATTGTCATACTAATATTGATGGTATTTATGCAGCTGGTGATATTAGAAAGAAAAGTCTAAGACAATTAGTTACTGCAGCCTCAGATGGAGCAATTGCAGCAATAGAGGCAATTAAGTATATAAATAGAAATAAATAAATTGACAGGATGTAATTTAAAATACTTGAAAGAAAGAAGTGAAAATATGAACATTAAAAATCTTTATGTTGTTGATGCCATTGTACCAACTATGGTAATTGGAGAAAAATTAGAAGAGGCTATTATACTAAGATCAAGAATTTGTAAGAAAGAAATAGTAGGACGTGTAACTGAATATATAGATTTAGATAGTGATATGAGCTACAGTGAAGAACAAAAAATCGGTTATGACAGAATAGATGAAAAATCATTAAGGCCTTTGTCTGATTATTATAGTTTTTTAGGATTAAGGAAGATAAATAACCATTCTAATAGAAAAGAAGTCCGTGAGAAAGTAAAAACATTAAGAAAAAATGGAAAAATATAAAAAAGTCAATACTTTAAATTGGCTTTTTATTTTGGTATGATAATATCGAGGTGTATTAAGATGAACGAAATGATTATAAAAGAGATTAGTAAAGATTTAGAAATAAGTGAAAAACAAGTTACTACAGTTCTAAATCTATTGAGCGAGGGTAATACTGTCCCTTTTATCGCAAGATATAGAAAAGAAGCAACAGGTGCATTAGATGAAGAAATGATTCGTAAAATAAACGAAGTTTATGAATATCAAAATAATTTATTAAAAAGAAAAGAAGATGTCATAAGACTTATTGATGAGAAAGGTCTTTTAACAGATGAGTTAAGGCTTAATATCTTAAATTGTTCAAAACTAGTAGAAGTAGAAGATTTATATAGACCATATAAAGAAAAGAAAAAAACTAAAGCAACAGAGGCTATTAAGAATGGATTAGAGCCTCTTGCTAAAATGATGATGAGTTTTCCAACTAATGGAACAATTGAAGAATTAGCTTCTAAATTTGTAAAAGATAATTTAGACTTAGATAAGTGCATAGAAGGAGCAGGATATATTATTGCAGAATGGATAAGTGATAATGCATACTATAGAAAATATATAAGAAATTACTTTTATAAAAATGGAATTATTTCATCAACTTTAAAAAAGAATGCTTTAGATGAGGCTAAAATATATGAGATGTATTATAACTATAATGAACCAGTTAAATATATAAAACCCCATCGAATACTTGCTCTAAATAGAGGAGAATCTGAAAAAATATTAACTGTTTCTATAGATGTTAACAAAGATGAAGTTATTTCCTATTTAGAAAAGAAAATTATAAAAAATGATAAAATTTTTGTTACTAAGTATATAAAAAGTGCAATAGAAGATTCTTATAAAAGATTAATAGAACCATCTATTGAAAGAGAAATAAGAAGTGAGTTAACTGAAAAGGGAGAAGAAGCAGCTATTGAAAACTTTGGTAAAAACTTAGAGGCATTACTTTTAACTCCACCTATGAAAGAAAGAGTAGTTTTAGCATTTGATCCAGGTTTTGTTAATGGTTGTAAATTAGCTGTTGTTGATAAGTTTGGAAAATATTTAGATTCTACTGTCATTAAACCTTTCTTAAAAGGAGATGAAGAAAAAAGAATAAAGCTTTCTAAAGAAGTTGTTGTTGCTTTAATTAAGAAATATAATGTTGATATTATCGCAATAGGTAATGGGACAGCTTCTCGTGAATCAGAAAAATTTTGTGCTGATATGATTAAAGAATATAATTTGAACTGTAAATATGTAATAGTTTCAGAAGCAGGAGCATCAATTTATTCAGCATCTCCTATAGCAATAGAAGAATTTCCTGATTTAGCTGTTGAAAAAAGAAGTGCCGTAAGCATTGGAAGAAGATTACAAGATCCACTTGCTGAACTTGTAAAAATACCACCAGATGGTATTGGAGTAGGACTTTATCAACATGATGTTAGTAATAAAAAACTTTCTACTTCACTTGACTTTGTTGTTGAAAAATGTGTTAACTCAGTAGGAGTAAATATCAATACAGCTTCAGCATCACTTTTAAAATATGTATCTGGAATAACTAAAAAAGCTATTGAAAAGATAATTGAGTATCGTGAAAAATATGGTAAGATTAATTCTCGTGAAGAAATCAAAAAGAAAAAAATCTTAAGTGATAAAGCTTATCTTCAAGCCATAGGATTTTTAAGAATTGTAGACGGAGATAATATTTTAGATTCTACTGCAATCCATCCTGAAAGCTATGATGTAGCCTTGAAATTATTAAAAGAATTAGATATGGATGAAAAAAATATAGGTAGTCCTGAACTAATTGAAAAACTAGATAATACTAATTTAGAAAAGTATGTAGATATACTTAATACAGATATTTATACTTTAGAAGATGTAGTTGCATCACTAAAAAAACCAAATCTAGATCCAAGAGATGAAATGCCTCAACCATTATTAAAAAGTGATGTTCTAGATATTAAGGATTTATCAGTTGGTATGAAGTTACAGGGAACGGTTAGAAATGTAGTTGACTTTGGACTTTTCATAGATATTGGATTACATAATGATGGCCTTGCTCATATTTCTAAACTAAGTAAAGAATATATTAAGCATCCTTCAGATTTATTTAGTGTAGGTGATATTGTAGATTGTTATGTTGATGATATTGCTCTTGATAAAGAAAAGGTTAGTTTAAGCTTACTTCCAAGATAGGGTGAAGAATATGAAATATAATATTGGAAAAGTACAATTAATTAAAAATGGAAAAATAGAAACTATAGAAGACGTAATTGTAGATGAAAAAGATGCGATAGAAGAAGTGAAGTATTTAAAAAATATATTAGATGAAAAAGCAAAAGAAGGGTGTAGTTCTATTTTAAATATAAATAATATAGCTCTAAATATTAGAACTAAAGAAAATCAAATTTTAAATGATAGAAATTTAGATATATTTGTTTCTAAAAATATTAGTCCAAAAGATTATAAGATTCTTATGAAAAGTGATGTTTCAAAACCAAAAGATTTTCGTTCTATAATTATAAAAAACTATGTTCTAAGAGATGGTCGTGATGATTATGATGTATATGATTATAAGCAAAATATATTACATGAAAGAAAAGATTGCTCTATAGAAGAAAGTTTAAGAATGAGAAAATTTAATAATACTAGAATGCCTTCTAATATTTTAGATTTATTTCTACGTAAAAAATTAAATAAATTATCTAAAGAAGAAGAGAAAATGTATTATAAATATGAAAACTTTAATTTAGAAGATATATTATTTTCTAATGATAGAGAAAAATTTTCTCTTAATAATGGAGATGCTGGTGTTATTACGATATTTGATGATTGTGAATATAAAACAACAGTTACTAAAATGCAACATGGTCTTGAAAAAGATAAACACATTGATTGGTATATGAAGGATACCAATGATAATAGAAGAAATCTCAATTACATATATATACAACTTATGCCTGGAGAAGTTATTTGTTGGTTACCAGAAAAGCCAAATGAATATCAGCTAGATAGGATGGATAAGTTTGTTGAAGAAGTAAAAGATTTAGAGGCTATGAATCATGATGTTGTAGTTAATACGGGAATAGTAGGTAAAAGTGCTAATTTTAATACAACTATAAAAGAATATAAATCCTTATCAGAGTTAGAACAACATCTAAAAAATCAAGGAGAAAAGAAAAGATAGCTATTAGTAAAGTATAGTTATCTTTTTATTTGTATCTGTTATTAATTTGTCCTCTTTTAAGTTTTTTAACTCTCTCATCATCGCACTTCTATCTACTGACAAATAATCAGCTAAATCAGTGTATGAATACATTAAGTTAAATGATTTAGAATTATTTTTTTTAGCCTGCAATTCAAAGTAATTTAAGAGTTTATTTCTAATGCTTCTAGTTGTTAAAAGTTCAATTCTCTCATTTCTTTTTATTAATTTATTAGCCATTAAATGAATAAGATTATCAACTAAAGCTAAAGCAGTTTCTGACTTTTTAGCTTCTTCAATTAAGTCATCATATTCAATAAAAGTAACTTTACAATCAGTTGTTGATATAACTGATAATTCAACATTACTTGTTGATAAAAATAAATCAGAAAAAATATCTCCTTCATTCATTTCTTCAATAATATCTCTTTTACCATCATAATCATATCTAATAAGGTTTGCAGAACCCTCTTCAATAATTCCAATAATTTTCCTATTTCCTATTGAATAGGCAATTGTCTGATTTGATTTGTAAAAAAGTGTATTTGACTGTAAACTAATTAATAATTTTTTTAATTTTTTTTCATCCGTATTTTTATAAAACCTCGATTTTTCAACCATCTAAATCACCTCAAAAATTCTTAATAAAATTATAATGCAAAATTGTTGCAATTGCAACAGTGTTTTTTTTAAAATAGAAATATGATTGATTTGTGATAGGAAGAGAGGTACATGATATGAAAGTAGTAAAACGTGATGGTAAAAGTGTAGACTTTGATCGCGAAAAAGTAAGAATTGCTATAAGAAAGGCAAATGATTGTGTTGCTGAAGATGATAGAGTAACAGAACGTCAAATTGAAAACATTGTTAAATATATTGAAGGGCTTAAGAAAAGAAGAATGTTAGTTGAAGATATTCAAGATATCATTGAACAAAAACTTATGAGTCTTGATAAGTATGCTTTAGCTAAAGAATATATTACATATAGATATACAAGAGCTCTAGTTAGAAAGAGTAATACTACAGATGAATCAATTCTAAGTTTAATTAAGAATACAAATAAAGAGTTAGCTGAGGAAAATTCTAACAAGAGTACAGTTTTAGCATCAACTCAAAGAGATTATATTGCAGGAGAAGTTTCACGTGATTTAACTCGTAGAATTTTACTTCCTGAAAAAATTAGTAAAGCACATGATGAAGGACTTTTCCATTTTCATGATGCAGATTATTTTGTTCAACCAATATTCAACTGTTGTTTAATAAATATTGAAGATATGTTGGATAATGGTACAGTTATGAATGGTAAGATGATTGAATCTCCTAAAAGTTTCCAAGTAGCTTGTACAGTAATGACTCAAATTATTGCAGCAGTTGCATCTAACCAATATGGGGGACAATCAGTAGATATTTCTCATTTAGGAAAATATGTTAGAAAAAGTAAAGACAAATTCATTAAAAATATCAAGAAAAACCATAAAGATTTAGATAAAGAATTTGTTGAACAGTTAGCAATGGAACGTCTAAAAGATGAAGTAAAAGCAGGTGTTCAAACAATTCAATATCAAATAAATACATTAATGACTACTAATGGACAATCTCCATTTGTAACATTATTTATGTATTTAAGAGAAGGTGATCCATATATTGAAGAAAATGCTTTAGTGTTTGAAGAAATTATTCGCCAAAGATTAGAAGGTATTAAAAATGAAAAGGGTGTATATGTAACTCCAGCTTTCCCTAAACTTGTTTATGTTTTAGATGAAAATAACTGCTTAAAAGGTGGAAAATATGATTATTTAACAAAACTTGCTGTTAAATGTTCAGCAAAAAGAATGTATCCTGATTATATTAGTGCTAAAGAAATGCGTAAAAATTATGAAGGAAATGTCTTTGGTCCTATGGGATGTAGGAGTTTCTTATCTCCTTGGAAAGATAAAGACGGAAATTATAAATTTGAAGGAAGATTTAATCAAGGTGTTGTTTCTATTAACTTACCTCAAATTGGTATTTTAGCAGAGAAAGATGAAGAAAAATTCTGGAAATTATTTGATGAAAGACTAGAATTATGTCGTGAAGCATTAATGTGTAGACATGAAGCTTTACTTGGAACATTAAGTGATACTTCACCAATTCACTGGCAATATGGTGCGATTGCACGTCTTGCTAAGGGTGAAAAAATTGATAAATACTTAAAAGGTGGATATTCAACTTTATCTTTAGGATATATTGGAATCTATGAATTAACAATGTTAATGAAAGGTGTACCTCAAACAGATCCAGAAGGAGAAAAATTTGCTCTTGCTGTTATGAAGCATATGAGAGAAAAATGCGATGAATGGAAAAAAGAAACTGGACTTGGATTTGCTTTATATGGAACACCAGCTGAAAGCTTATGTTATCGTTTCGCAAGAATTGATAAGGAAAGATTTGGAACTATTAAAAACGTAACAGATAAAGGTTACTATACAAATAGTTATCATGTTGATGTTAGACAAAAAATTGATGCTTTCTCTAAGTTTAAATTTGAAAGTCAATTCCAACCTATCTCTTCTGGTGGATGTATTTCATATGTTGAAGTTCCAAATATGGAGAAAAACTTAAAAGCTATGGAAGAAATTGTTAAATTTATTTATGATAATATTCAATATGCTGAATTTAATACAAAATCTGATTATTGTCATGTATGTGGTTATACAGGTGAAATTAAAATAAATGATGATTTTGAATGGGAATGTCCAGAATGTGGAAATAAAGATAAAAATAAAATGAATGTCGCAAGACGTACTTGTGGATATTTAGGTGAAAATTTCTGGAATGTTGGAAAAACAAAAGAAATTAAAGCTCGTGTAACTCATCTATAGGAGGTGTAACTATGCACTATGCATCAATAAAAAAATTTGATATTGCTAACGGAGAAGGGGTAAGAGTTTCCCTTTTCGTTAGTGGATGTCCACATCACTGTAAAAATTGTTTTAATAAAGAAGCATGGGATTATAACTATGGTGAAGTTTTTACAGAAAAAGAAGAAGAAGATATTCTTGAATTTTTAGATAATGACTTTATTAATGGCCTTTCATTATTAGGCGGAGAACCAATGTGGCCAGATAATCAAAAAGGTTTAATTCCATTATTGAAAAAAGCTAAAGAACGTCATCCAGAAAAGAAAATTTGGTGTTATACAGGTTATTTATTTGATAAAGAAATTATGGATGATATGATGAAAAATAATGATTTTACAAGAGAATTTTTATCTTATATTGATGTAATAGTTGATGGTAGATTTATAGAGAGTTTATTAAATAGAACACTTTATTTTAGGGGTAGTTCTAATCAAAGAATTATAGATGTTCAAAAAAGTTTAAAAGCAAAAGAAGTAGTAGAATATGAAATAGTAAAAGAAGGAGAAAAAGTATATGCGTAGTAGAGGATTTGAAGTAGCTAAAGGTTTTGAAGATAAAAATATTAATTTACCTGAAAGAAAAACAAAGTTTTCTGCAGGATATGATATTGAAGCAGCTGAAGATATTGTTATTCCAAAATTTATACCAGGAATGAAGCCAACTTTAGTAAAAACAGGAATTAAAGCTTATATGATGGATGATGAGGTTCTATATTTATATAATAGAAGTTCTAATCCAGGTAAAAAAGGTCTTGTTTTAGCAAATAGTGTTGGAGTTGTTGATAAAGACTATTATGGTAATCCAGATAATGATGGACATATTATGTTTGCATTCTTTAATATCAAAGATGAAGATGTTGAAATCAAAAAAGGTGACGCTATAGGACAAGGTGTATTTGCTAAATACCTAACAGTTGATGATGATAGTAGTGAAGGTATTCGCCAAGGTGGATTTGGTTCGACTAATAAATAATTAAAAATAATTTCTTTACTAAATATTTTAGTAATATACTAGTAGACTATTGAAAAACAATAATATTATAGAAGGAAAAGTAATTCCTTCTATTTTTTGTTTTGGATAAAGGAAAGGATGTGATAAAATGT
>JAUNMG010000018.1 GCA_030531905.1 bacterium
CAAGTATAAAATTTGCTTATTGTTTCAGACATTTTATCACATCCTTTCCTTTATCTAAAACAAAAAATAGAAGGAATTACTTTTCCTTCTATAATATTATTGTCTTTTAATAAGAGTTTTCCTTACTGTTTTAAATACTCTTCTTAATATTTTTTACACTCTTTCTAAAATCATTATGATAAAAATGATATGTTGATCTTATTAATAAATAAATTGGTAAAGCTGCTACTATACCAAGTATTCCGCCTAAACTACCACCAAGTGAAACAGCTATTATTGTGATTAAAGGATTAACATTATTGGTCTTACCATAAATTCGAGGAGATATTACATAACCGTCTAGTTGTGGGAATACCAAACAAATAATTATTGTTCCAATTAAAACTGGTTTTGATACAACACAGGCAGTTATAATACCAATAATATTAGTAATTAAGCCACCAAAGTATGGGATTATAGTTGTAACAGACGCAAGTATTCCAAGTAATAACCAGTTTGGATGTCCAACTAACCAAAATAGAAAAGAATACTCTACAAATTGAATTATCATAAATATTGATAAACCCTTAATATAATTTCCAATTTCGGTATCTAGGCATTTTATATAATTAAAGAACTTATCAGATATTGCTTTAGTAACTTCCTTTACTTTATCTCTAATATTATCCATATCAGCTAAAAAGTAAATCCAGGCAATAAATCCTAATATAAATTTAGCTAAAAAATCAAATGATTTATTAACTACAGTAACTGTACCTTGACTTAAAATATTTCCCAAATCCTTAGTCATTGTATTTAAATAATCTGCAAGTTTTAAATCAAAATTACCAAAATTAATATTAAATTGTTCTCCGAAATCTTTTGATATTTGTAATATATTTTTAGAAAGAAGTACTAACTGATCATAAACAAGTGGTAAGGTTACAACTAAAAGTGCTACTACTATTAAAACTACTGTCATAGTAATTATAAGAACAGCAAGACCTTCCTTTAATCCTTTTTTCTTTAGCATATTTATAACTGGTTCTAAAGCATACGCAAAAGCAAAAGCTAAGATAAATGGCAGTAACATTCCTGTTGCAGTATTTAGAACATCAAGCCAAATTTCTACATTGGAAAATCCTATATATAAAAGTAACATCAAAGCTGTAAAATTAATTAATTTATAATTTAATTTATTAGAAAACATTTTCTTCACTCCTCTAAAAGTATTGTAATTGGTCCATCATTAGTAATATTTACTTGCATATCTGCACCAAAAACGCCTGTTTCAACTTTAATATATTTACCTAGTTCTTGATTAAAATAATCATATAATTTGATAGCATCTTCGCTATTTAAAGCTTTAATATAACTAGGCCTATTTCCTTTTTTAGCATCAGCATACAAGGTAAACTGAGATACTAGTAAAATACTTCCATTATGATCTAAAATCGACTCATTCATAACACCATTATTATCATCAAAAATTCTTAGATGTAGGATTTTTCTAACCATTTTATCAATTTTTTCTTTTGTATCAGTATCAGTAAAACCTACAAGTAAAACATATCCAAAATCAATTTTTCCTACTACTTTATCATCTACTAAAACAGAAGAAGACTTACTTCTTTGAACTAAAACTCTCATTTCATAAGCCTTTCTACTTTTATAATATATGTTAATTTGTTATATTCCATTAATAATTTATCTAACTGCTCTAAATCTCTAACATAAACATCTATTGCATAAATGATACCTTTTTCTTTTCCAATAGTTCTAATTCCATCAATATTAATATTCATCATTGATGTTTTACTTACAATATCAGCCATTCTATTATCTAAATCATCCGTATAAATTACAAGTGATGTTAAATAACGTTTTTCTTTATTTGATAACTCATTCCATTTAACATTGACCATTCTATCATCAAGCATAGAAATATTATGACAATTTGATCGGTGAACACTAATTCCATTGCCTCTAGTGATATATCCTATAATATCATCACCAAATACAGGATTACAACAGTTAGCAAGATTAACTCTTACCTTATCAATTCCAGAAACAATCAAGTCTGTATCAGAATCAAAATTAGTCTTAGGTGCCATCTTTACAACTTTTGGTGGAACTACTTCTCTATATTTATCAATTATATTTACTACAGTATTTGCACTTGTCTTATTATTACCAACACATAAATAAATCTCATCTATATTTGATACCTTAAGAGTATCCAAAATCTTTTTTGTATTTTCATCATTGAAGAATTCTGAAAAACTTAATTTTCTCTTACGTAATTCTTTTTCTAAGGCATACTTTCCTCTTTCAATATAGATTTCTCTTTCATTCTTAGAAAAATAACTTTTAATTTTATTTTTAGTTTGTGTTGCTTTTACTATATTTAACCATTCTTTAGAAGGGGTTGAATTTTTATTTGTATTGATTTTTACAATATCATTATTTTTTAATTCATAATTTAGAGGAACGATACTATTATTTACAATTGCTCCTACAGTTGTTTCTCCAACTTTAGTATGGACTTTATAAGCAAAGTCAATTGGAGTTGCTCCCTTAGGTAATTCTATAACATCACCTTTAGGTGTAAATACATAAATATTATTATTTAAAACTTCATCTTTAACACTATGTACAAAGTCTTCACTACTCATCTTGTCGTTATTTAAATCCATAATAGCTTTAAAGAATTGTAGTTTTTGCTCTGTTGTTGATTGCATATTAGCTTTGGCATCTTTATTTTCTTTATATGCCCAGTGAGAAGCAATACCATTTTCAGCAACTTCATCCATATCATAAGTTCTTATTTGAATTTCAAATAAATAACCGTCAAGACCAAAAACAGTTGTATGTAAAGACTGATACATATTTGGTTTTGGCATAGCAATATAATCTTTGAATCGTTTAGGAAGAGGTCTAAATTTAGAATGAATTATACCAAGAGCTAAATAACATTCTTGTTCAGTATTAACTAAAATACGAAGTGCTAATAAATCATATATATCACTGAATTTTTTACCTTTATTTAATTTATTATAAATACTGTAAATACTCTTAGAACGTCCTTTTATTTCATGAACAATATTATGTTCTGTTAATAAACTAGTAACTTCATCCATCATTTCATAGACAGTTTTATCACGTTCTAGTTTTGTTTTATTTAGCTTTTCAGCTATATCATAGAAAACATCTGGTTTTAGATATCTTAAAGATAAGTCTTCTAGTTCACTTTTGATTTTATGAATACCTAAGTGATGTGCGATAGGAGCAAGAATCTCTAAAGACTCTTTGGCTTTTATTTTTTGTTTAGCCTCAGGCAAAGCCCATAATGTTCTCATATTATGAAGACGATCAGCAAGTTTTATAATAATTACTCTAACATCTTCACTAATACCTACAATTATCTTTTTGTAATAGTCAATTAAATATTCATTTTCAGTAGAAAAGTGAATTTTAGATAATTTAGTGACTCCCTGAACTAATTTAGTAACTTCTAATCCAAATAATTCTTCCATTTGTTCTGAAGTACACTCAGTATCTTCTAAAACATCATGTAAAAGTGCCGCTTTAATTGTATCAGCATCAGCATAAATTGTAGTTAGAATAATTGCTACATTAATAGGATGAATTATATATGGTTCACCACTCTTACGAAATTGTTCTTTATGCATTTTAGCAGCAAACTCATAAACTCTAATTATTTCATTAATTTCATCCTCACTATCAATATAAGTTTTTAATCTAACTACTAAGTCATCAATGGTTACATTATCTTTTTGTTTAGTCAAGGAAATCACCTCCTTAGCAATTAACTCCCTCTACTCTTTTTTCTTCATAATCATCTTTATAAACTTTTTTCTTCTTAATAGGTTTTTTCATGCTTTTCTTTTCAAGATATGCAAATAAGCTTGTTGCTATGAAAATTGATGAATAAGTACCTGAAATAAGTCCAAATAACATTGCTAAATTAAATGTTAAAATACCACTTGATCCTAAGAAAATTAAAGCAAGTATTGGTAATAATGTGGTAATAGATGTATATAGTGATCTTGCAAATGTTTCTCTAATACTTAAATTACAGATTTCTAATAAGTTTTCACTTGTAACTTTCTTAGCCTTAGCAATATTTTCTCTAATTCTATCAAAACATACAATTGTATCATTTATTGAATATCCAATGATTGCTAAAACTGCTGCAATAAACATAGTTGATACTTCTAATCTAAATATTGCAAATAAAGCAAAAATCATTAATACGTCATGTAATAAAGCTACAACTGATGAAATAGCATAACTAAATTTAAATCTAATAGATATATATATAGCAATTCCTATCATTGCAAGTAATACTGAGAAGATAGCATTTTTAATAAGTTCTTCTTTTACTACGTTAGAAACAACACCAATATTAACTTTAGCATCATATTTTTCTTCAAAATATTTTTGAACTTCATTAATCTTTTTAGTACTTAAAACATTATTTACTTTAATAATTGCTTCTTTATCAGTAACAGTAATATCAGTAAGATTAAGTTTTAATTCTTTTAAATCTTTCTTTAAACTAGATTCTTTTACTGCCTTATCATAGTCAAGAGTAATATCACTACCCGCTTGATAATCAACACTTAA
Organism: bacterium; assembly: GCA_030531905.1. Taxonomy (GTDB): domain Bacteria; phylum Bacillota_I; class Bacilli_A; order RF39; family UBA660; genus UMGS995. Next base: position 4,630 of record JAUNMG010000018.1, read on the forward strand.
ATTAAATCCTTTTGTTGCAAAAACAACTGTTCCAATTAAAATGATTAATACTGATAATGTTGCGAAAAATTTTGTCTTATTTAAGAAATTAACATTTTTAAATGGAACAACCTTAACTTCTTCATTTTTACTTACATCTGGAATATCTTCTTTTTTTACTTTAATAAATAATTCTGTTTTATCATCAAAGAATCCTGTCTTTATAAATAATTTTAATAAAACTCTTGTAATAAACACCATTGTAAACATTGTAACCATGATAGTTATAATTAATACTGTTGCAAAACCTTTAACACTACTTTCTCCAAAGTAGAACATAATTACAGCAACTAATAGTGTTGTAAGGTTAGAATCAAGTATTGCTCTTAAAGATGTCTTAGTTCCTTCTTTAAAGGCATGTTTTAAACTCTTGCCACTATATAGCTCATCTTTAATACGTGAAAATGTAATAACATTAGCATCTACTGCCATACCAATACCTAATACTAAAGCTGCAATTCCAGGAAGGGTTAGAACTCCTCCTATTAACCAAAATACTGCAAATACTAGGAATGTATAAAGGATAATTGCAATACTAGAAATGAATCCTGCAAAATGATATGTAACTATCATTAAAATTATAATTGCTAAAACTCCAACTATTCCAGCAACTAAAGTTTTTGATAATGTTGCATCACCAAATGATGCTCCTACAGTTTTAGATGATAATTCTGTAACTTTAGATGGTAATGAACCACTATTAATTAAATCTACTAAATTTTCAACTTCTTCTTCACTAAATTTACCTTGAATAATTACATCTGATGCAAATCCTTGAGAAACAGTATCAGCACTTAAACAACTAGATGAATCACTACCACATGTTGATCCCTCACTCTGATAACTATTAACACCATCTTCATAATCTAACCAAATCACCATAGTATTATTACTTTGTTTAGATAGTTTATTAGTAACATCATAGAATTTATCTTTATCTTTAACACTAAGAAGTACAGCCGGATTTCCACTAGAATCTTGAGAAATCTTTGCTGCTCCTGCTTTTAAAACGTCACTAGACATTAAAAGTTTATCGTTTGTATCACGAAATGATAAAGTTGCAACAGTTGATAATTGACGTCTGGCACTATCAGCATCTTTTACTCCTGCAAGTTTTACTCTAATTTTATCATTTCCTTCTAAAATGATTTCTGGTTCATTGACACCTAAAGCATCAATTCTTTTACTTAAAGTTTTATAAGTAGCAGTAAGTTTTTCTTTATTCATTTTAGATCCATCTATACTTTCTACTTTATATAAAACCTCAAACCCTCCTTGTAAGTCTAATCCAAAGTTTAAATTTTTAAAGATTGGAACAAACAAGAAACATACCCCTACTATTAAAAGTAATAGAATAATTGATGATTTTATTACTTTGTTTTTACTCTTCTTCATGTTTTTTTTCATGTTATACACCTCTTCTTTTGTTTTCTACATATGAATTAAGTCTTCTATTATCAACATGAATAATATCACTGACAATATCTGAAAGCATTAATCCTTTTGATTTAGTCCACTTAACTTCACTTAAATAAGACCAAATATCTTCTTCTGTAATATTTGGATAATTAAGTCTTCTTAATTCTTGAAGTTTAGCATTTAATGCTGGCCTCACTCTAACATACAATTCTTCTTTTGTATTAAAGTTATAATCCATCTTTATCACCTATTTCTAAACCAATTCTATTATATCTAATTATTTTCCAAAAGAAAAGTAAAACCTGCAAAGTTTTACCTTTTTGCTCTTGGAAATTTACTATAATAAACCTCTTTTAATCTATCAGTAGATACATGAGTATAAACTTGCGTTGCACTAATGCTTTCATGTCCTAATAATTTTTGAACTGTAATTAAGTCACACCCTTCATTTAAAAGATGTGTTGCGAAAGAATGTCTAATCATATGTGGAGAAATATTCTTACTAAGAGAAGTATTATTAATTATCTCATTTAAAATATAACGAATTCCTCGTTCTGTTAAGCCATTACCTAAATGATTTAGTAGTAGATAAGAACTATTTTTTTTATCAAAAACTAATCTTGCTTCTTTTAAGTATAGTTTTAAAGCATCTTCACAATAATCTCCATAATTAACAATTCTTTCTTTATTACCTTTACCTAAAATATTAATAGTTCTATTTGAAAAATTAATATCGTTAAGTTTAATATTTACAAGCTCACCAACACGAACTCCTGTAGCATATAACAGTTCCAAGATAAGAGAATTTCTCATTCCTTTAGGTGTTGATATATCAATAGAGTTAAATAATTCTTCTAATTCATTATATTCAAAATATCTAGGTAATTTTTTAGCTTTCTTAGGACCATTTACTAGTAAAAAGTAATTATTTGTAACGTAATTATTTTTAGATAAATATTTATAAAATCCTCTTAAAGAACTTAACTTTCTATCTATAGAACTATTATTATTTGAACAATCATCTTTTAAATATCTTAAATATCCTCTAATCTGATTATAGTCGATTTTTAAATAATCCATCTCTTCATTATTTAAATAGTTTAAGTACTCTAAAATATCTTCTCTATAACTATCTACTGTATAATTTGAATATGCTTTCTGATACTCTAAGTATTCCAAATACTTATCCAAAAGTTTATTCTTTATTTCTTTCATTTTCTAAATTTCATCCTTTACTTCTTACCATGAAAAGAGGATTCATTTTGTTCTCTTTTAGATAGTATTTCTATGTCTTTGATATTTGATTCTGTTGAGTATAAGACATCAGTATCCATATTAATCATAACATTTTCAATTCCACCATCCATGTATAGTTGCTCCATTTCATCATTATTTAAATATTCTTTTTTCGTTGGAACATAATCTAATCTATCTCTTTTTTCAGAATAGAATAAATCTAAAATATCCTTTGTTATTTTCCCGTTTCTATAGTCTCTTTGAAATTTAATTTCATCAAGTAAAACAGATAAAACATTTTGTTGTTTTGGATTAGTTTCATTTTCTAATTCTTTTTTCAAAACTTTTTCATATCTTTGCTCCCATACTATTAAGTTTCTAAATACTAAATATCTGCTTCTAATTGCCGTATCAATTTTCTGATTAATACTATTTAAGGCCATTCTTGTTTCTAAAACATCTTCCCCATTTTGTTCAGCTTCATCACAACGGTTATTATATATAACAAATTTTCTTAATAAACTTTGTAATCCCTCAACACATAGTTTGCCTTTATTATATATGTCATTTGAAATTAATCCCCCTAAATTAATTAATTTATCATTTTCGTCATAGTAATGAGGATATGGACCTATAATGTATTTACTAGATTCCTTATCTAGAGTAAGTTTTTTAATATAATCTATAAATTCCAACACCTCAGCACTATCATCAACCATAATTTCATCATTTGTTTCATATTTTGCTTTTTTTATTTTTTGTGCCACATAATTTAATGCTGTTTTAGCGACCATTTTATCACCATAAATAATATCATCTTTTGAAATTTGTCCACCACTTTTTGTATGAAACAGTGTAATATCTTTAGTCATGCTCCTTGTTTTATCAATAAGTCCTTCCTGAACTAAAGCCTCATAAAAACTCTTCTCATTCTCTTTTTGCGATGTAAAGTAATCTAATTCATCGATTCTATATCCACCTTTATTAACTCTTCTTCTAACGTCAAACTTAACCTCTACATCAGAAGAGTTAAGTCCAACATTCTTACTGATATAATAAAGTTTACTAAAACTCATATTTGCAATATGATAACCCATAATACCACCTCTTAATTTATTTTAAGAATATCAGAAAAATTTATTTTTTTCAATGAAAAAGAACCCATTAAGTGGATTCTTTAACATATTCACAACTACTACATTTTATTTTACCATCTTTTTCAACTAAATATTTACCACAATCAGGGCATTTTCCTTCAACAGGTTTATCCCAGGAAGCAAACTTACATTTTGGATAGTTATTACATCCATAGAAGACTTTACCACGTTTTGTTTTTCTTTCAATTATCTTTCCAGAACATTCTGGACAATCCATAACCTCAACTACTTCTTTTTCTTCCTTTTTAATATATTTACATTCAGGATAATTAGAACATGCAACAAATTCTCCATATTTACCTTTTCTAATCACTAAAGGATTACCACAATTAGGACAAACTTCGCCTGTTTTTTCTGGTTCTTTCTTCTCCATGTCAGTAAAAGCATTTTTAACACGTGGTTCAAATAAAGCATAGAAATTCTTTAAAACTTCATTCCAAACTAATTTTCCATCGGCCACTTTATCTAAATCTTCTTCCATATCACGAGTGTATTCAACATTTATTAGATCACTAAAGAATTCTTGTAATTTATCAGTAGATTCAATTCCAACTTTAGTGGGCTTAAACTTTTTTTCAACTAACTCAACATAACCACGTTCTTTAATAGTATCAATAATTTTTGCGTAAGTAGATGGTCGTCCGATTCCTAACTCTTCCATTTCTTTTATTAATTTAGCTTCTGTATATCTTGCTGGTGGTTTTGTAAAATGTTGTTCTTTATTAACTCTATCAGTAGATAAAATATCGGCATCAGCTAATTCTGGTAAAATCTTATCTTCACTAGATTCATAATCTTTATAAACTTTTAAGTATCCATCAAAAGTTAGAACTTGACCTGTAGTTTTAAATTTATAATCATTATTATCTAAAATAATAGAAGTTTGTTTTACTTTAGCATCTGCCATTAATGAAGCAAGAGTTCTTTTATAAATTAAACTATATAATTTAAATTCGTCATTTGACAAAAATTCTTTTATTTTTAATGGTTCTCTTAAAATACTTGTTGGACGAATTGCCTCATGTGCATCTTGAACATTTTCTGTTTTTTTACTTTTTTTGATATAACCTACATATTCACTTCCATAATTATCAGAAATATATTTTAAAGTTGGTTTTGTAAAGTCATCTGACAAACGAACAGAGTCAGTTCTCATGTAAGTAATAAGACCAACAGGACCATTATCTAATTCGACACCTTCATATAGTTTTTGAGCTATACTCATTGTCTTCTTAGCAGGAAAACCTAACTTAGTAGATGCTTCTTGTTGAAGAGTTGATGTAATAAAAGGAAACTTACTCTTTTTATTTTTAGCAGTTTGATTAATACTTTCTATTTTGTAATCTTTTCCTAATTTTTCTAGGACATTATCAGCATCTTTTTCTGTATGAAGCTTAATATCATCATTTTTATATTTAAATAAATCCGCATCAAATTCATTAAAACTAGATGTTATTGTCCAGTATTCTTCTTCTTTAAATGCTTCTATTTCTCGTTCTCTATCTACAATTAGCTTTAGAGCTACACTTTGAACACGTCCCGCACTTTTAGCTCCTATTTTACTTTGTAATAATTTTGATAATCTAAAACCAATTATACGATCAAGAATTCTTCTTGTTTCTTGACTTCTAACTAAATTATCATCAATAACAGTAGGTTTACTTATAGCATCAAGTACTTTATCATGAGTTATTTCATTAAAAAGAACTCGCTTATATTCGCCATCTTTGATACCTAAAGCATCTTTTAAATGCCATGCGATTGCTTCTCCTTCACGGTCGGGGTCGCTTGCTAGATAGACAATATCACTATCTTTTACATCTTTTTTTAATTCAGAAATAACCTTCTTTTTACCAGCAATTGGAATATAGTTAGGTTTAAATCCATTTTCAATATCAACACCTAAGCCATATTGACCTGTTGTTGCTAAATCACGAATATGTCCTTTAGAAGAAACAACTTTATAATCACTTCCTAGATATTTTTCTATAGTCTTACTTTTACTTGGACTTTCGACAATTACTAAATGTTTACTCACGAAAAACGCCTCCTCATACATTTATACATACTAATTTATGTTTTGTCAAATAAAATATTTATTATTGACGTTACATTTATATTATATTAATATTTTTCATATTTTCCCTAAAAGTTTCTAAAATTATTTTAATTTTTCTGGTATTTCAACTATCTTGCAGTTTTTAAATAAGTTTTTAATGACACTAGTTTTAAATTCAGTATCTATTGGAGCACCGCAAGCTTGTTTGTGACCACCACCATTTAATTTTTTGGCAAGTTCTGATATATCAATGTCTTTAGAGGTTCTTAGACTCATACCTCCAGACATATTAATCATAATAATTAAATCTAATTCTTGATGGCTAACTGATAAATAATTACCGAGTTCACTGCGATATCTTTCACTAAAAACTACACCAATTTTGTATTTTTCATACTCGATTTTATATAATTCATTATTCTTTTTTTCTAAATATCTCTCAACTGTATTTGTCTCTACTTGTAATATTTTGGATTCAAATTTATTCCATTTAAACTTATGACTCTTTCTCAATTTTTGATACATCTCTTCTATATACATATCTTTACCATATAAATCAAATAAGTTACCCAACTCTTTAGCAAATAAATCATTTTTTGATACCCATAACCATAAATCTAAGTTCTTAACATGTTCTATATAATCTTTAACTATTCTTTTAAAGCTATATCTTTTACTTAAATAATTATAAAATAATGTAGTTGTACATTCATTTGTATCAATTACTACATTATCATAACTACTAGCAAATAAATGTGTTTTATGATGATCAAAAATCCTAAACTTTTCAAAATAATTACTTGTCTTTAGTAAATCATATGTTTTTTCTGTTAGTGATAAGTCTGTTATATAAATTGTCTTATAAATACTAAGATCAGTTTTTAATAAATCTTCAATATATTCTTCCATTTCATGAGGTTCTTTTAAAGTATAATCAAAATCCATTTTAACTAATTTTAATAAAATAACTGGACTTACTCCATCGATATCTGAAATATGTGATATTAATAAATTTTTCATGAATGTTCCTCCAAATATTCTTTTACTGGACCATAGCTTTTTCTATGACTTTCTAAAATTCCATACTCTTTTATAGCTTCTAAATGTTTTTTAGTAGGATAGCCTTTATTATCTTTAAAGTCATACATAGGATATTTCTTATCAAGTTCAATTAACATTCTATCTCTTGTTACTTTTGCGATGACACTTGCGGCTGATATTGTAATACTTTTTAAGTCTCCTTTAATTATAGAGGTTGTGGGAATATCAAGTTCAAGTGGCATGGCATCAATTAAGATATGTTCAGGTTTTATTTTACAGTTAGAAATAGCCTCTTTCATAGCTAATTTTGTAGCCTCATAAATATTCACCTCATCTATTTTTTTAGCATCAATTATACCAACTCCAACGGCAAGGGCTTGTTCCATAATTTTATCATAGAATTCTTCACGCTTTTTCTCACTTAACTTTTTAGAATCTGTTAAACCATCTAGACAGTAAGAATCTGGCAAGATAACACAAGCCGCTACTACAGGGCCAACTAAAGGTCCACGACCAACCTCGTCAACTCCACCTATTAAATTAATACCTTTACTTCTTAATTTTCTTTCGTAACGATAATTATCTTTTAAACATAATTCTAAATCTAACTTTTTAATAAGTTTTTGATCTTTCTTTTTATTTTCTAATTGTTTTAACTCCAAACAGAAATCTAAGTTCATAAACTTATAGCCATTTATTTCTACAATGCGACTAGTATCATATAAGTTATAACTAATTTCATATATATCTTTATACTTTATATCAATACCAAAATACCCCTCTTTAACAGGCCAATTAATTTTTTCATAATATGTTTTACTACAACTAAGATCTATATCAGAAGTTTCATCCAAGATATCTTGAACTACTAAACTTGCTCCACTAATTACAATATATTTATCTTTATCTAACTCTAATTCATCTAATTTTTTAAATATTTCTTGTTTATTCATATTACCACCTCTTCTATTATAACCCAATAATTAGAAAAATTAAAAGATGAATTAATTTTCATCTTCTAATCTATCAAAAGTAACATTTCCTAAATAACCATTTTTTAAGTCTTGAACTATAATATTTGAAACTTTTTCATAGTCTGCTACTCCACCTCTAGTTAAGGCTCCACGCTTTTTACCAATAATATCAAATGTTTCTATAAAATCATCATCAAGTTCAGTAATACCGTAGCGTTCTTCTAAGTTTTTAGGATATAGTTTCATCATCTTTTTTAAAATAAAACAAGCCAAGTCCATATTATCTAAAATTTCTTCTTTAATTGAAGAAAATGAAGCAAGTATATGGGCATTATCTTGATTTTCTATTTTAGGCCATAAGATTCCTGGAGAATCAAGTAATTCTATATCTTTATGAATTCTAATCCATGAAAGACTTTTTGTAAAACCTGGTTTATTACCAACACCAGCTGATTTTTTACCAACTAATCTATTTATTAAAGTTGATTTACCTGCATTAGGAACTCCAACAATTAAAGCTCTTATACTTCTAGGTTTTAAACCCTTTTCGAGTCTTTTCTTATTTTCTTCTTGTAAAATTTCCATACTCTTATCTATTATTTTAGACGTATCATTACCATTCATTAAATCAACTGGTATAACTATATACCCAAGTTTTTCATAATATTTAACAAACTTATTAGTCTCTTCTTTATCACAAATATCATATTTAGTCATTATAAGAATTCTTTTTTTATCACCAATCAATTCATCAATATCTACAATTTTAGAAGATATTGGCATACGAGAATCTATAACCTCGTAAACAACATCTATTAAATTTAACTTTTCTTTTATTTCTCGCTTAGTTTTTGCCATATGGCCAGGATACCAGTTGAGAACGTTTTTGTTAAGACCATTATTATTAATTGAATTATTTTTCTTTTCTGCTCTCATTTTTCTTTTTTGATACATATCCATTTAAATCACTTCCTTTTTTCAAAATCCAAATCAGTTACACTATATCCAAGTTCTTTTAATTTATTATATATTATACTAGGAGAAATACCTAATAAAGTATTATAATCACCTTCAATTTTATCTATAAACAGAGATGCTTTACCTAATGGTACAAATCCACAACATTTAAAAATTTTTTCTTCATTATTTACATACCATTCTATTTCTTCGTCTTTTATTTCATTAAAATACACATCTGCCTTAGAACCTGAACATATAATTTTTTCTTTATATAAATCAATTAATGTTATTCCCGTATATGCTGTACATTTATTATTTGACAATTCTTTTAAATTTAAATATGCTTCTTCTTTACTTTTTGGTTTCTCATATATTTTATTATTACAATATATAATGGTATCTGCAGAAATAATTATCGCTTTGCTATCAATTTGTTTCTTAACAGATTTAGCTTTATTTAACGAAAGCTCTTCAACATATTTATTAGGACTAGTTTTATTACTTTCTTCAGGTTCATTGCTAGTAATAACATCATATTTTAGTCCTATCATATTAAAAATATCTTGTCTTTGTTTTGAAGACGAAGCTAATATTATTCTCATTTTATACCACCTTTACTTTATTCCTTCAAGTTTCTTATTTTCTTTATTTTCTAATTGTTTCTTTTCTTTTTCTAATTCTTTTAAGCTCTTTTTAGGTGTTGGCATTTTTTCTGGCATCATACCGCCAATATCTGCGATTGCTTTTCTAACTTTTTTTCCCACCTCATAATGTACATCTTTTGCTTTTTTCTCACCTTGTATATTATCTTTTAAAAGTTTTTGCTTCGTTTGATTTATTCTAAATAAATTAGCAACTAATTCATCTTCATTCATATTATCTAAAATATCTTCTCTATATCGTAATTTTTTTCTTTTAAATATATCATCAGCAGTTTCTCCATTATATAAACCTTTATACCCTGCATTATGAAACTCCGCCATATTTTTAACACCTGCTGCAGAAGCAACTCTTTGCAAAGTATAATTACCTTGCTTTGTTAACTTTCTTTGATAAAATCTTTTTTCGTCATCTGATAATGAATCATATTCCTGTTCTGTTATTTCTTGTTTTCTTGTTTGTATAGCAAAATAGGTTTGTCCTAAAGCAACAACTTCTTTACTTGGGTCAGCATTTTGCAATATCAAATAACATATGTATCTTGATAGTTTGTAATCTTGTATATTAGCAGTGGCATTATTATTTCTTTTTGACAACTTGTTGACCTCAACTAGTTGTTCATCTATTATAAATCCAGAATTTTTACAAGCCTCTTTTGCTTTATTTAAAACCTTTAAGAAATTTCTCCAGTCTTTATATTCTAAGACTTTTGAAAGTTCCCTAGCATACCAATATTCATTTTCATAATCATCTATATGTTTAATATTCTCAAAAATACTATTAGCATATTCATTTTCCATTTTCTTCATTATTACCTCCTTCTTTATTACCTTATATAAAAGTTTTTCATAAGTCGTTATCACAACTATTTTATTTAAAATATTATCATTTTTCGCCTATAAAATACAAAAATAAATAAGATTAAAACCATTTATTTATAAGCCTTTCTAGGAAGTTTTCCATAAGTCGGTATATACCAGTTGAGAACGTTTTTGTTAAGACCATTATTATTACTTGAATTATTTTTCTTTTCTGCTCTGATTTTTCTTTTTTGGTACATATCCATTTTAATCACTTCTTTCTATTCTATCATTTAAAAAAATACTTAAAAGTATTTTTTTTCGTTTTTAACTTGAAAGTATTATATCATATTTTTGTTTATTTATAAAGTCAAGAGCCTCAAAATATTTATCTTCATATTTGAATATTACTTTTATATTACCATCTTCACTAACAACAATATCTTCAATTAACTCATCTATCAATAATCTATTTAGTTCATTTATTTTTTCTTTCTTTTTAAATATATTCATCCAATCAGTATCGTTATTTTTTATTGTTTCTTTTTCTTCTTCCTTTTTTGAATACAAATTAGAAATTATGCACAAAATAATTAAAACAATAATAAATAGTACTGATATTAATAATTCTTCAAACATTTCTTACTACTCCTCCAAATCCATTTATTTCCATCATTTTTTGATAAAAAAAGCAATACAAAAAAACTTTTATAATCCTTTCGTACTGCTTAATCAATTATAAATTTCATATTTTTATTTAACTACATTGACATTATAGTATTATAGCCTCCAAAAGCCAACCGATATCGGCGTATAACTTCAACCGATTTTTGCTAGAATTTTTGTAGTGTTAAGGAGATTTTTAAAATGTTATTTAAAGAAGCAATTACTTTAAGAATACTTGAATTATGTAACAAATATAATTACACTCCAAATAAACTTGCAGAATTATCTGCTATTGCGCCATCAACATTAAGAGCATTATTGGCAAACAATGTAGATAATCCAAGTTCTACAATTATCTTTAAAATATGTAAAACTTTAAAAATAGAACTTAAAGATTTTTATGACTCTCCATTATTTGATATGGAGAAATTGGAGTATTAAAATAAGAGACTTGTAATAGCCTCTTTTATCGTTTTATCAGATATATTATTTTTCCTTAATTATATTTTTACTGCAAATATAAGTTACTAAGAAGTATCCTCCATAAATCGCAACAACAAATATTGCAACACCAATTATTGATGATACTAAATTAGCGGCTCCAAAGGCACTTAACAAATAATTACAAAATTTAATTCCAAATATAGAATGTATAATTGCAACTAATAACGGAAACATAAAAAATATACCAATTTGTCTAAACAATGCTTTATTAATCATTTTTTCATCTACGCCTATTTTTCTTAGCATATTAAACTTTTCTACATTATCACTTGATTCCGATAATTCTTTAAGTGCTAGAATTGCAGCACAAGAAATTAAGAATATAATACCTAAGTATAATCCTATAAATGTAACCATTGCACCTAGTCCAATACTATTTTCTTTAATTGTCATTTTAGAATCAAAATCAATAACAGTATTATTAGAATTTTCTTTGCAAATTTCACTTAACTCTTTTTCCGAAAGATTTTTCTCATTTATATCTGCAACATTATAATTAGCAGTTAAATATTCATATTTTTTCATTGAATCATTTACTGCATTATCAGGAACAACAAAAAATCCCATATTTGAATATGCTGAATTCATTGCAATAAAGCCTTCTACACAACTATCATATTTTGGTTTTAATTTCTTTTCATTTATATTAAGTATTGTATCTACCTTAAGTCCCTCATTCCTAAATTTTACATATTCTGAATAATTAGCAACAATAAAATATTCATCATCATTTAATGTATATTCTTTTAGTCCAAACAATTTTGCAATTTTGTTGTAATCACTTATCTTTACAATACTTTCCTTCTTATTGTATGGCATTAAAGGATATTTATCCTTTGCAATATCATAGTAAGAGCCAATACTGGTTTTTAAGTCAATATTATCAAAGTTATAAACATCAAGTTTTACTATATCTTTAAGTTTGTTATCTACATCATAGCCTAAATTTTCAAGTGTATCATATATTGATATTTTTGAATCTTCTATTTGTTTTTCAGAATAATACTCATAATCAGTTACATTTATAAACTTACCAATTTGAACATCTGCTGGAGCCAGTTTTTTCAAATTATTTGTCATAGATATTTTCATAGACATTGCACTCGATAACACGCAAATCGTTATAAATAACATCAAACATATTATTGTCATAGAAAAAGTCATAGTATTTATTTTACTTGAAAACTGTCTAAGGGTGAAACTATTTAACCCTTTATAATAGGTGTTCTTCATACTTATAAAAATTTTTAAAAGCAATCCTGATAAAGACCAAAACACAAAGAAAGTTGAAATAGCACCTACTCCTATAGGAACAAAAATACTATTTGCATTAGTCATTTTCTCAATACCACCAGTAACCTGATAATAAGCAAATCCTAATGCTATACAAGAAATAATAAATACTATTGTACAGAACAATGGATTTTTTAATTTTATTTTTTCAGATTTTTTGTTAGAATACATTAAATCTATCAATTTACATTTACTAATATTTATAGTATTAAATATCATAACTACAAAATACATAATACTAAAATAAATCAAAGTTTTGATACAAGCATTTGGTGAAAATACGAATTGAAATCTAGTTAAATCTGCTTCAAACATATTAGCAACCAAAATACTCATCAATTGTGATAATAAAAAACCTATTCCTAAACCAACTACCAATGAAACTATACCTATTATTAATGTTTCAATAAATAATATTAAGGATATTTTCTTTTTGCTCATTCCAAGCGTTAAATAAACTCCAAATTCTTTATTTCTTCTTTTTATTAAGAATCTACTTGCATAAACAATTAAAAACGCTAATATTATAGATACAAACACGCTAACACCAGAAAGAACATTGGTCATAAGTTTTATTATTTCTGCTGTTGTTGATGATACCTTCATCATAACTGACTGATCATCTATTGCATTGAACACATAAAAAATTGCAACACCTAGTATCAGAGTAAAGAAATAGATGGCATAATCCTTTATACTCTTACTAATATTTTTTAATGATAACTTAAAGAGCATCGTTTAAGTCACCACCAAGTAATGTTACAACATCTATTATTTTATCAAAAAATTCTTTTCTAGAATTTGTTCCTTTAATTATTTCATTAAAAATTTTGCCATCTTTGATAAATATGACTCTTGAAGAATAACTTGCAGTAAACGCATCATGTGTCACCATAAGAATTGTTGCTTGTAATTCTTTGTTCAAATAATCAAATTTTTCTAAAAGCATTTTAGCTGACTTTGAATCCAATGCACCTGTTGGTTCATCTGCAAGAATTAACTTTGGATTAGTAATTATTGCTCTTGCACTAGCAACTCTTTGCTTTTGACCTCCACTCATTTGATATGGATATTTATTAAGTACATTAACAATATCCAGTTCTTTTGCAACTTTTTTAATTCTTGTATCAATTTCTTTTGAAGTCACATTTTGAATAGAAAGTGCCAAAGCAATATTTTCATAAGCAGTTAAAGTATCAAGCAAATTAAAATCTTGAAATATAAAGCCTAACTCTTCCCTTCTAAACTTATTTAGACTATTTCCTCTTAATTTTGTGATATCATTACCTGCTACATAAATATGTCCAGATGTAACTTTATCAATTGTAGATATACAATTTAAAAGAGTAGTCTTTCCAGAGCCACTTGCTCCCATTATTGCAACAAATTCTCCCTTTTCAACATCAAATGATAGGTTATCAATTGCTTTTGTAAGACTAGATTATTGCCATAATATTTTTCAATTTTATCAATTTTTAAGATATTTTCCATAATCTTTCTCCTTTCTGATTACATTGTAATATAAAAGATAGGATTAGTCGTTATTCTAATATTACAGAATATTACAATTTTGTAATATTTATTTTTAGTATCCAAATCTGCATAAACTTTAATCAACTTTATAAAAATCATTTTTATAAAAGATAATTGTAATTTTTGTATATTTATGTATTTCAGATTCAATAATTATCTTATGTCCTAATTTATCGCATAATTTCTTGACAATATAAAGTCCCATACCTGTTGATTTTGCCATTATTCTACCGTTTTCACCAGTGAAAGATTTATCAAATACTCTTTTTATATCGTTTTTAGGTATTCCTATTCCATTATCCCAAATAGTTAGATATACTTTATCTTTTTCATCTTTTACACTAATTTTTATTATTGGCTCGTTATTATTTTTTTTATATTTAATACTATTGTTTATAATCTGATTTAATACGAACTCTAACCATTTCGAATCTGTTAAAACTTTTTCATTATGAACATCAACTTCAAGATTAACTTTGTTTTCTAATAAGTCATCTTTGTTTTTTAAAGCAACATCTTTAATAATCTTCTGCAATTCAATTTCTTTGATAAGATAATCTTTTTCGGCATTTTCGCTTCGAACGAAATATAAAATTTGATTTATATAGTTATCTAACTTTTTAATTTGTTCTATATATCTCTTATCAAACATATTTCTGTTATTATGAATTAATAAAGTTAAACTTGCTACTGGAATCTTTACTTCATGAATCCACATTTCTACATATTCCTTGAAATCAGTAATACTTAAATTATATTCTTTTACATTTTCAATCATTGACTTATTTATATCATAAAGGATTTGATAAAAAATTTCGCCATCATAAAAGTTTGGCTTATTTAATATTTCTAAAATTAAATATTTTTTATCTAACTTATCAAGCGCATTTAATATTTTTTTGTAAAATTTGTATTTCCTGAAATAATCAAAAATAACATTAAATGTTGCAACTAAAAAAAATAATATTGTCAATGCTATTTTCAAATCATTTTCCACTTTAAATGCGTTTAACATAAGAATAGCAATTATGAATCCAACAATTGACACAGTTATCTGTACTGTTTTATCTAATAAATATTTTTTAAAACTCATAATAATTTATACCCTTGTCCTTTTCTTGTTTCAATTCTATTTTCAAGTCCAAAATTTTGTAATTTATTTCTTAATCTACTAATATTTACTGTTAGAGCGTTGTCATTTATAAATTCATTATTATTCCATAAATCAGTCATTAAATCATCACGAGTTACTATTCTACCACGATTACTTAAAAGATATGTAAAGATAATCATTTCATTTTTAGTTAGTTCTAATACCTTTTCGCCTTGTTTCAATATTCCTTTTTGTGGATTAACACTAATATTATCATAAAATAAGTCGTCCATATTATTATCCATTCGTTTAAATATATTTTGTATTCTCAATAGTAAGATTGTTGGATTGTATGGCTTAGTAATATAATCGTCTGCACCATAAGATATAGATAAAACTTCATCTACTTCTCCTACCCTGCTCGTAACCATAATAATAGGAACATTAGATTCTTTTCTAATTTCTTTTAATAAAATTTCACCATTTTTATTAGGTAAATTAATATCCATTAAAATCAAATCAAATTTCATATTTTTTATATTTTCTTTAACGTTATCAAACTTTTCTATAATTAATACTTCATACCCTGAGTTTTCTAATAAAGATTTTAACTCATTTCTGATGATTTTTTCATCTTCTATAATTAATATTTTTTTCATAGTTTGTCTCCTTTCATAATTTGCTTTTTAATCATTCATATTATATCACTTTAATTTTATAAATTATAATAATTCAGAAAATTAAATATAATTATTTTATAATTTTTTCTGCTTCAACTTTATCTAGGTTACCATATTTAATCATTTTATTTATAACTTGTCTCTGTCTTTCAATTGCTAAATTTTTATTTTGAATTGGATTATATAAAGACGGAGCATTTGGGATTCCTGCTAGCATAATTGATTCACTATCGTTCATATCTTTTGGTAATTTATTAAAATAACCTAAACTTGCTGACTTAACAGAATAAAATCCATTGCCAAAATATGAAGTATTCAAATATAATTCTAATATTTCATCCTTATTATAGTTACTTTCTATGCTAAATGCCATAAAAATTTCTGCAACTTTCCTTACTATTTTCTTATCTTGTGTAAAATAGATATTCTTGGCTAGTTGTTGGGTAATTGTGCTTCCTCCCTCTACAAATTTCATTTTTTTTATATCATTTACAAATGTCCTTCCAATAGAAATGACATCTATCCCAAAATGTTTATAAAATCTATGATCTTCAACTGATACAACTGCTTTTAAATATATTTGAGGCATATCATCAATTTTTGTATAATCTTCTTTTTGCCTAATTGTTGTAATTTTATCCTTTAATGACATTTTATTTATGGCATTCTTATACATTTGATAACCACTACAAATAAAATAACTTCCTATACAAATAAATATTAATAAAACTGTTATTGTAATCTTTTTAACTAATTTCATATAATGCTAATCCCTTCTTTACTAAAAAGTAATTTATTGCAATAATATTATCATTTTTTATCATATAAGTCGTCATTCTAATATTACTCAATATTACAATTTTGTAATATAATTTAATTATGTATCAAGGCTATTTCTTTATTTTAGAAATAACCTTTTTTATTTTAGTATATAGAATTAGTATTTCTATACTTAATTTTAAAATTGCAATTAGCATACTTACTCAGCCTTAAAATAGTTAAATTGAGATGATTTACTCCACTCGTATGCACTCCACATATCTGTTTGATTAGACACTGGATCAACTAATGTTAATAATGCTCCCTCTATTTTAAGAGTAGGATTTATTTGTTGTCTAACTTTATTTATTATCTTAAATAAATCAGGCATACCTCTTAAAGCAAAGTATTCACTTTGAACTGTTATGATAACACTATTTGCACTAGCAAGAGCATTTATTGTAAGCATACCTAAACTTGGTTGACAGTCTAAAAATATATAATCATAGTCATCTTTAATACTAGATAAGCAATTCCTTAAAGTATATTCTCTACTCATTGCATAAGTTAATGAATTTTCTAATGCTGATAAAGAAAGATTAGATGGAATTAAATCTACATTTTCACTATGGTGTAATATACTTTCCTTTATTTTAATTTCATCATCATTCATTGATTGCTCCATTAAATCAGTTAAAGTATATTTCAATTCAGTTTCATCATACCAACCTGCATAAGTAGTTAAATTACTCTGAGGATCAACATCTACAACTAATACTTTTTTCCCTTGTTTAGCCAATGCTACTCCAAGATTAAATGTTTTTGTAGTCTTACCAACTCCTCCTTTCTGATTTGTGATTGCAATTACCTTGCACTTACTTTTTTGCATATTCTCGCCTCCTTTCTTTTAATTTAGCCACCTTAATTTAATAAGATGGCTATGTATTCCATTTCTGGCATAAAAAAAGAACTGACCATTTTTAATCAGTTCAAATATGTTTAATAAATTTTATTTAATTTTAAAATTAGTTCATCAATA
Organism: bacterium; assembly: GCA_030531905.1. Taxonomy (GTDB): domain Bacteria; phylum Bacillota_I; class Bacilli_A; order RF39; family UBA660; genus UMGS995. The sequence continues at coordinate 22,542 of JAUNMG010000018.1, forward strand.
GGTTCTGTATATATACCCTGTTTTAATTTATCATTTTTAAATTGTATTAAGGCATTTAAAATTATGTTAGTTTCTATATTCTTAATAGGTAGTTTTATTTTTTTCATTATAACCACACTTCCTCTGTTTCTTATCTATATTATATAGGAATATGGTTAATAAGTTAATTGTGCAATTTAGTAAAAGTTTTTCATAACTCCTACACATTTATTTTTTTAACATTTTTCAACAAAAAATATGTTTTAAATGTAAAAAGAGATTTTATTTTTTTCCTTTATTTTCAAGGGTTTAATAGTGTTTTTTCATAACTCCCCACTTACCAGTTGATATCGTTTTTTCTAAACCCCTCATTATTTTCAATTTTTTCCATCATTTTCACTTCCTATTTTTCTTTTTCACTTTGTGTGGTTAATCCTAAGAGTTTATTATCCCACTTTTTTTATCTTTTATTAATTTTTCATCTATGTATTCGTAGTTTAATACATTTTTATTGCTTATAACAGTTCTACCTAATTTTTTTCTAAATTATCCCTAGTTATTTTTGCTATATTACCACCTCGTCTTGCAATCTTTTTATTTTGTTCTAATCCATAGTTTTTTTGTTCTTTAGCAAGTTTGTGTGTTGCTATTTCACCTAGATTAGTTAATGCAACTTCTATATCTGTCATATTATCTCTTAATGATTCTTTTCTAAGCCCTTTATATTCACTTACTTTCATTCCAGACCATGATTTATATATTTTATTAGTTAAAATTCCATACTCGTAATCTTTTGTAATTCCAGATTCCTTCCAAACATCAATTAATTTAAATCTATCAACTATTCCAGTTAATCATGATTTAATCCATTTATCATCATAACCTCTTTTACGATAATATTTTACCGCCTATTAACAGCTAGTTATGGATTAAACACTTCATCAATAAATTTTTTTGACTTCTTACTTGCTCTTAAATTGGATTTCATTTTTTAGAAGGGTCTCCTGAATATCCTTCATTCATTAAATTTTAAGAGGTATTTCTAGTGAATTCACAAAATCAAAGTTATATTCATCATTTGTTGATATAAAGCTTAAATTATAGAAAGAAATTATTTCATCTAAAAAATTGCTAACTTCAATATAATTTCTTTCTAATCTAGATAAATATTTATAATAAGCACATTTGTATAGTTTATTTTTTAGAATATATTTTTACTTGTGTTTTATTTTTTTCATTAATTACTGGAAATGTGCATATATTTCCTTCTTTTGTTTGATCATAGAATATATCTTCATTAATCTCTCTATCATCATAAAAGGGATTACCATAGAAAGAGCATACTAAATATTTGTTTAATTTTGCAGATTTTACTATTTTTCCATAATTGTCGTATGGTATAGTACAACATACTGCATTAAATAACTCAGAGTCATCAAACAACATTTCATCAGTTGTAAATTTTTTCTCATAGTTATGACGTAAAGCAAAAACTGATAATAGTTCTAAATGTGTAGGTAATTTACTACTATTTTGTTTATCAAAATTTTCAGCATAATTTTTCCAATATAAGAGATTCTGACCTAATCTATATTCATAAGTAGTTGCCATCCAAAAACTTTTTGGTATATCTTTATCATCAACATTATATTTACCACTAGTTATATATTTTACATCGTCTGGGGTAACTTTACTTGTATCTATATAGGATAAAGTATTATAGTTAAGTTTTTGACTATCACTAATTTTACATATAAAATATTCACCTGGATATAATAATTCTGGTTTAGTATACCCATCAGGTACAAATTTTGGTTCACTTATATTTTTTAAAAATATATCAATATATACATGTCCATTTTTTTCAAAGATCTTATTGATTTTATAATCTTCTTTGATGTAATATTCTCTAAAAATTTTTCCATTTCTTTTAATTTTAATAACATCTTTATAAATATCATAATCTAATGATTTATTTATAAATACTCTAATTGATGGCATAATTATATTTTTTCTCCTTGTTCATATTGGCTATTTTATCAAAATTATTATATAAAATCAACTGAATTTTCCTTGAATTTTTTTAATGAAACTAAATATATCAAATACAATTTTTATCTAATTATTTTATCATTTATATTTTTTCT
>JAUNMG010000019.1 GCA_030531905.1 bacterium
ATTAAATATTTTAAATGATAGATAATCAATGACATATCCATACAAAATTCTATCTATTAAGTTACCAACAAGTCCTCCTAAGATAAAACCAAGAGCTACTATTTCGACTTTTTTTTCTATTTTGTTATTCTTTATATGTCTTGCAAAAACAAAAAATATAATTAAACTTATTAGTATTAAAATATATCTCATTCCACTAAATGATGAGAAAGCTGCTCCATCATTGTGTAAATAGTAGATACTAAAGAAGTTTGGTATTACAGTTAACTTTGTATCTAACTTCATATTAAGACTTATTATAACTTTAATAAATTGATCTATCATAATTGATACTGCACATATACTCCATATTTTTTCTTTTTTCATTAATTATCACCATTTAACCTTTTTATCTTATCAACTATTACTTGCCATTCATCATATCTTTTTTCTACTCTTCCCCTAATTTTTAAAATATCACCACGGTCTAGATTAGGATATTGCTGATATACTTTTGGAAACAATGTAAAATCTAACATAGTGGCTTCATCACTTCCTGTTAAAAAAGCCATTTTATCACCCTTTTTAGTATTAATAACTTTTACTTTTTCAACTAAAATGATGGTATCTATTTCTTTATTAAAGTAATCCTTAATATTTTCAAGACTAATACAATTAGACTCTTTGGCAAAATAATTAGTAGTTGGATGATTTACTAAATAAAATCCAAAAATAGCTTTTTCTTGTTCCAATAATTCTTCTTGAGAAAATTCTTCAAATATTTCTATTTCTGGCTTCATTACAAGTGAAGGATCTAAATCCTTAGTCAATTCAGCATAATTCATTAAACTATCTAAGTTTTTAATTAAAGTATTTCTATTATAACCAAATGATCTAAAGCAATCTGCATAAATCAAACTTTCTAATACTTTCTTAGAAACATTTTCAATTACTAATCTACTAAAAGCATCATAAATATCTATAAACTTAGAATCTTTTCTAGCATTTAGAATTGATTTAGAAGCAACTAACCCTACTTGTTTTATATTAGAAAGTGGATAAATTATTTTTTCATCTACAACTACATACTTACTATCACTTAAATTAATATCTGGTTTTTCTATTACTATATTATTTTTACGTGACTCTAAAATATATTCTTTCGTTTTATATTCACTACCTATTACATTAGTTAATAAGTTCGAAAAAAATACTTTCTTGTAGTGAACTTTTAAATAAGCCATTTTATAAGCAATTAGAGAATACGCTACTGAATGTGATCTATTAAATCCATATCCTGCAAATTTCAAAATCAAAGCAAATATCTTTCTAGATAATTCTTCACTATGATTTTTTTCCATACTTTTCTTAACAAATTTTTCTTCTTCACTCTTTAAAAGTTCTACTTTTTTCTTACTCATGGCACGTCTTAAAATATCAGCTTCTCCTAGTGAATAACCCGCAAATAAAGAAGCTACTTGAATAATTTGCTCTTGGTAAATTATAATTCCATAAGTATTTTTTAAAACACTTTCTAAACTTGGATCTAAGTATGTGACTTGTTCTAAACCATTTTTTCTTCTAATATAAGTGTCAATATTATCAGCTGGTCCTGGTCTAAATAGCGCTATTGCTGCAAAGATATCTTCAAATGTTTTAGGTTTTAATTTTTTCAAGAAAGCTTTCATTCCAGAAGATTCAAATTGAAATATTCCACAAGTATTGGCATCATGGAATATACCTAAAGCTTCACTATCATCTAAAGGAATATTTGAAAAAACAACATCTTCATTATAGATAGTTTTAATATCTTTTAAAATATTACTAATTATGGTTAAATTCTTAAGTCCTAGAAAATCCATTTTTAATAATCCTAAATCTTCTAGATACTCCATAGAATAGCTACTTAAATACATACCATCATTATAAGTTAAGGGAATAACTTCATCTAATGGACATCTACACATAACAATACCAGCTGCATGACTTGAAGTATGTCTAGGAAATCCTTCTAATTTTAAAGCTATCTTAAACATATTAGTAAGTTCATTATCACTATCTATTCTAGCTTTAAACCCTGGATTAGAATTATAAAAATTAAGTAAGCTATCATGGGTAAAACCTGGAATAAATTTTGATAAGGCATCAACTTTATATAATGGTATATTTAAAGTTCTAGATACATCTCTAATTACTTGTTTGATTCCAAGTGTTCCAAAAGTAACTATTCCTGAAACATTCTTTTCTCCATATTTAGAAATAACATATTTAATTACCTCTTCTCTTTCACTATCTGGGAAATCAGTATCTATATCAGGCATTGTTTTACGTTCTGGATTTAGGAATCTTTCAAATAATAAATTATATTTTATAGGATCAATATCAGTAATACCTAAAGCAAAAGAAACCAAACTACCAGCAGCACTACCTCTTCCAGGTCCTACTAAAATATTATTTTTTTTAGCAAATTTTATAAAGTCATAAACTACTAAAAAGTAATTAGCAAATCCCATTTCATTAATAATTGTAAGTTCATAACTTAATCTATTTTTATAAGTGTCATTTATTAGACCATTTAATCTTTTTGAAAGACCCTTTTTAGAAAGTTCAAATAAATACTGTTCAGCACTCATATTTTTGGTATCATTATAAACTGGTAATAATAAACTAGATTTTGGGAATTCAATATTAATAAGATTTGCAAATTTATAAGTGTTTGCTAAACCAGTATTTGATGAAAGTGCAAGTAAATTATTACAGTTAAGTTCATGATCTTCTAAAGAATAATTAACCTCATCTAGAACAGTTTTTCCATCTCTAATTAAATATAAATATTTTAAATATTCAGAGTCTTTATTCTCTAAATATAAATTTTCTCTAAAAAATAAGATGTTATTCTCACTCTTTAATAATTCTTCCTCTTCAGTTTTATTTGAATATCCAAAATAAATTAAAGGAGTAACTTCTTTTAATTGTTGATATAAATTTCTTCCTCTAAAAGGTATTACTATAATTAGACCTTCACTATGTTTTTTTAATATATCTATATTAATATGATCTTTACTATTAATTGTAGAAATTTTCATTAGTGATTTATAACCACTATAGTCTTTAGCAAATAAAACTATTTCTATATCATCTATCTTTATACTTATTGATATAATTGGTTTTAAATTATTTTTTTCACATTTAAGAATAAATTCTCTAACCCCAAACATATTAATATCACTAAGGGAGGCATATTCTAAATTATTAGCTAATGAATATGAGATAATATCATCTATTTTCAACATACTTGAAAGTAAGGAATAATTACTTTTTACATATAATGGAATATACATATCTACTACCTCCTTTTTTTATTTTATTTTAACATAATTTATATAAAATATATAGGTTTTATTTGACTTTCTTCGCTTTATATGGTAAAGTTATAAAGCAAGGACGCGATATATAAAGGAGGAAAAAGTATGGCAACAAATATTTCATATAAAAAACCAAATCATAAAAATATTAGATCACATGCCTTAAATACAACAAAAAAACAACAAAAAGTTAATCTTCAAGTTGTTAGAGATGAAAATGGTAATAAGTATAGAATCTCTGCTAGAGAAAAGAGAACTTTACTAAAAGGTGAATCTACTAGTGAACAATAAACTTTACTAGATAACGATAAAGCTGCAGCATAGTGTGTAGCTTTTTATTTTATAATTTTTAAGAAGTTTTGCAAATATGCCCTGCTTTTCCTTCTATTTCTTTGATACTTCTTAATGTTTGATCTTTTTGAAAAGAAATATTTATGTAGTCATTTTGAGGTATTTTAGTTGGATCTAACACCTCTAAGTCAGCAAAAACAACATTTTTTAATGTATCATCTTTATAGGTAACATTAATAGTTAGTCCATCAAGAACAATAGTTTTTGCTACATCATTATATCTTTGATAATAAATTTTAATATTATTAGTACCAATATCTGATGCATTTTCCATAACTTTCATGGTATAAGTAATTGTTATATTTTTAAGTAAATTATCTTTAAAATTATAGGTAGTAACATTTTTCTTTGTAAGACCTAAGGTATTATCATTACTTGTTGAAGTACACTCATAGGTAGTAAGGCTTGGGTCTTTTTCATCTTTTTTTTCTGTTTTAGTTGGTTTATTGAAATTTTTTTTCAAGAAACTTTCAATATCTTTATAAAAGATACCAGATAAAATAAGTAAAATTCCAAGTATAATCATTAAAACTGGAACAATCATAATCTTACTTTTTGCTTTTTTCTCTTCAAGTTCTTCATGAAGATCAGCTAAACTAAGTAAATCTCTTGATTGCTCACTGAACTTATTCTTCTTCAAGCAACTCACCTTCTTTATTCTTCATTTATATTATACCAAAAATTACAAAGAAAAAAAGAAAAATAATCAAATAGACTATTTTTCTTTACGAGAATCAAATTTTTTACGTTGTTCTGTATTTAGAATTCTTTTTCTAATTCTAATAAAGTGTGGTGTTACTTCAACCAATTCATCAGAATTAATATAGTCAAGTGCATACTCTAAAGATATAGGACGAGGTCTTTTTAAGACTACAGTATGGTCACTACCTGCTGCACGGACATTTGTTAAGTTTTTACCTTTAGTAACATTAACAGCTAAATCGTTATCACGGTTACATTCACCAACAACCATACCTTCATATACTTCAGTACCTGGTTCAATAAACATAATACCACGATCTTCTAAGTTACCAATTGAATAAGCAGTAGATGCTCCTGTATCAACAGAAACTAATACGCCAAGTTTTCTTTCTCCAATATCAACAGCTTCTTTTGGAGCATATTCTTTAAAGGTATGATTCATAATACCATAACCTTTAGTTAAAGTCATGAAATCAGTTGAGAATCCAATTAATCCACGTGATGGAATAGTATAATTTAATCTAACTTGACTTTCAAAGTTAGTCATATTTTCCATTTTAGCACCACGAAGTCCTAATTTTTCAATAACACTACCTACGCAATCTTCTGGAACTTCAATTTGTAAATCTTCATATGGTTCCATTTTAACACCATCAACTTCTTTGATGATAACATTTGGTTTTGATACTTCAAGTTCAAATCCTTCACGACGCATATTTTCAATTAAGATACCTAAATGAAGTTCACCACGTCCTGAAACTAAGAATGATTCATTACTTGCTGGTTCAACTCTTAAACTAACATCTTTTTGACATTCACGATTTAATCTTTCTTCAATCTTACGAGCAGTAACGATCTTACCATCTTTTCCAACGAATGGTGATGAGTTTGCTCCAAAAGTCATTTGTAATGTTGGTTCATCAATATGTAGTTTTGGAAGAGGTAGAACATCACTTGGACTACATAAAGTTTCACCTACAGAAATATCAGCAAGTCCTGCTACTGCAACGATATCTCCTGCTTCAGCACTTTCTATTTCAATTCTCTTATATCCATAAAAACCAAATAATTTTTGAATTCTAAATTGTTTTGTAGTACCGTCTAGTCTACAACAAGTAACCATCTCACCTGTTTTAATTTTACCATTATGAACACGACCAATTCCAATTCTACCTACAAATTCATTATAATCAAGTAAAGCTGGTTGGAATTGTAATGGTTTTGTAGCATCTCCACTTGGTTCTGGAATTTCTTCTAAGATAGTATCTAAAATTTCTGAGAATCCTTCAGTTTGAGTAGATAAATCTTCACTAAATGAACATGTACCATTCAAAGCACTAGCATAAATTACTTTAAAATCAAGTTGTTCATCATCTGCTCCTAATTCAATAAATAAATCTAGGATTTCATCTAAAACTTTAGAACATCTAGCACTTGGTTTATCAACCTTATTAATAACAACAATAGGTTTTGCTCCTGCTTCAAAAGCTTTCTTTAAAACGAAACGAGTTTGAGGCATAGCTCCTTCATAAGCATCAACAACAAGTAAAACACCATCAACCATATTCATGATACGTTCTACTTCTCCACCAAAATCAGCATGTCCTGGAGTATCTAAGATATTAATTCTAGTATCTTTATAATCTAGTGCTGTTGTTTTAGCTAAAATAGTAATACCACGTTCTCTTTCCAAATCATTTGAATCCATTGATACATTACTAGTATCTTCATTATCACGGAACATTCCTGAATGTTTTAAAATGCCGTCTACTAAAGTAGTTTTTCCATGGTCAACATGGGCAATAATTGCTACATTTCTTTTCTTCATATATATACACTTCCTCGCCTAACGTTCACGATTATATCATAAAAAAGCACAAAATACTAGTATTTCCTAGTATTTTTTTGGATTATAGTTATAGTTCTACATTATTTGTTTTTACCATTTTTTTAACTTCTTTGGCTGTTTGGAAAAAATCTCCTGCCTGATTTATTACATTTTGAGCCTTTTGTTGCCAATTACCTTTATGAATAATTCTATCGCATACACTATCATCCATAGTAATTAACTCATTCTTAGTTAATCTTGATAAACTATAAAATTTATCAATATCCATCACATATGCAGCCTCTCCATATGCCAATCTTGAAGTATTACTATTTTCATAATACTTTTCTAAAATAACTTTACCATTAGAATAAATATATCCTATATATCCGTCAAAGGTATTTTTTCCTTTTATTCTAAAGAAAGGATCACTAGAATCATAAAATTCTTTCTTTTCCATATACAAATCTAATAATCTTTCTCTATCTAATTTTTTCTTTTTCTCACTTTCTTCTTTATTGCTAGATTTAACAATATTATCTAAAACATTTTTTTCAACAGTTCTATCATCCTTAGGTAAAAACTCCCAATTTGCTGATAAATCATTTAAGAATTCATGCATATAATCTTCTACTTCACATAAATTCATATTTGAAAAATCTACACCTCTAAAATCTATTGCATGCAAAGTAGGATTATCAATTAATAACTTTTTATATCTATCATATAAATTTTTAGGTGTTACTTCATAACCAGATTCATTTACTTGAAATTCATTATTATTAACATTACCACATTGTATTTTTAAATTAGTATCTGTTTTTCTATTTTCATCACTTAAAAAATAACTAGTTACATGATATAAAAATCTTTGTTTTTCTTCTAAAGTAGCATTTTCTGCAAAGAGTAAGAATTGATTTGCTATATATAAGTCAATTTTTTCTTTATCAAAATGACTTATCTTACTTAAATCTATAGGATTGTTAGGTAAGTAAGCTTCTATTTCTAAAATTCTACTTGTAATATATTCAAGAGTCTCAGCACAATCTAAGCAAAAGTTCTCTAAAGAAAAATTTTGGGCATTTCTTATTTCTTCATCTAAGTTTGTATTTTCATCAATATTATTTTTCTTTAAAAAATCAAATACTTTAATTCTTGCCTGCAATTTACTAAGTCCATATCTTTCTGGATTTTCCAGAATTTCTGAACAATTATTATAAAAATCAACTTTTTCTTTTCTTTCTAAATAAATCTTATATAAAGCAGGGAATTCTCTTTTTAATGTTTTTTCCTTCGAAATGATTCTTAAATCTGATTTTCTTTCATTACATTTTTCTATAAAATCTTTTAAGTTTACATTCATGAATTTAATACAATCTTTATGATTAATTACCATATCATAATACATGTTATCAATATTAAAATTAATATATATAGAAGAAATAATTCCAGAAAAAGAAAAACAAATATTTTTCTCTAGGGTATTACTATCAGTCGTAACCATCATTGTTTGAAATAGTTGCATATCACCCAGTTTAGTATTTTCCCCCATTACAAATTTATAAAGTTTTTCAAACTCTTTATCCACAACTTTACTAAACCTACTTTTATTATCACATAAATTATATAAATCTGAATAAACCAAAGATACTGGTGTTTCAACTGGTACACCTCTATTTAAAGCTTGTTTGAAATTATAGTTTTCCATAATTAACCCCCATAATTAAATGTGCACATATTATATCATATTTTAAGTATTTCTTCAATAATAACTTAAATCACATTTAATTTTTCATTTTGCATATTACTAAATTCTTACAATAAGCCCTTATAATATTTCCAAGCTAGTACTCTAAAAACATGTTCATCTAAAGTTTTTTCATCTAATAACTTATTATCAACAGCTTGATTTATTTCATTTATACTTTCCACATAATCTGTGGATATTAATAAATCATTGCCAGCTAAAAGTGCTTGAACATTTTTATTTTCTATATCTTTTAAAGCTCCCATATCTAAATCGTCTGTAATAACAACACCAGTAAAATTCAAATCATTTCTTACATAATCATGTAAAGTTTTAGATAAAGAAGTTGGATTATCTTTATCCATGCTAGTTACTACATTATGACTAAATAAAATAGCTTCAGCCCCACTTTTAATTCCTGATTTAAAAGGAAGAATATCATTACTTTCAATTTCCTCCTTTGTTCTTGAATCGATTGAAGAACCACTATGTGTATCAGTATTATTTCCATATCCTGGAAAATGTTTTAAAGTATAACTAACTCCTGTATTTTTACTAGTTTCTATTACTAAAGAAGAAAACTTTGCAGTCGTTTCTGCATCTTCTTGTAAAGATCTATTATACATGTAATCATCAGGATCAACAGAAACATCCACAACTGGTGCTAAATTAAGATTTATTCCTAAAGATTTTAATAAATTACTTTTTTCAATAGTATCTGCTTTTATTCTATCAAATCCACCATTTTTATATAACTCACTACTAGATAAAAATCTCTCACTTCGAAGATTCTTATTACTACTTACTCTAACAACAATTCCTCCCTCTTCATCTACAGCAGTTAGAAGAGGTATTTTTGAAACACTATTAGAATCATCAATCATCTTAATAACTTCATCTTTTGTTTTATCTTTAAAATCTTTACCAAAAAACAAATAACCACCAAATTGATATTTTTCTACTATTTCTTTTTGATTGTCATCAGGATAACGAACTAATAATATTTGTCCTATTTTTTCATCTAAACTCATTTTTTCTAGTTTTTGATAAGCTTTTTCATAATAATCTTTAAACAATCCATTATCTAAAGATTTATTAGAAACTTTTTTCTTATTTATTTCTTTCACTTTAGAAGATTCTTTTACAACACTTAAATTTTTATCAGGAAAAAAATATATATAACATAATCCTAAAATTATTATTAGTAGTAAAATAACTATTATTGTTTTTCTTTTCATATTATCACCACAGTTTCTATTAATTTAATATTATTATTTTTGTTACGCTTATTTTGTAGAATTTAGTCTCCTTTCTTTTATTTTTTTATAAAAATAACTTACAACAAGTAGTAGTATTAAAAACTTAATTGGTGTTTTTAGTCTTGATACATACTTATCTATAATTACCCAATTAGATCCTAGGGCATATCCTACATAAACAAATACAAATGTCCAAGGAATGGAACCTATTGTTGTATATAGTAAAAATTTAGTAAAAGATAATCTCATAATACCAATTGGTAATGATATTAGTGTTCTTACAATTGGAAAATTACGACCTATTAAAGCAGCATATAAACCATATTTATTGAACCAAGAATCACTTTTTTCGATATCTTCTTCTTTCATAAAAAAGTATTTACCATATTTTTTTATGAATGGTTTACCACCAATATATCCCATGAAATAAATTACTATCGCACAGAAAATACTTCCTAACAATCCTATTAAAAAAGCCATTTGAAAAGAAAAAATCTTTTTACTTGCTAAAATACCACCTGTTGCTAAAATAGCTTCACTTGGAATTATTATTATAACAGCTTCTAAAACCATTCCTAGAAACATTCCAAAATACCCATATTGATTAATTAAGTTTAGAACAAAATCACCCATCATTAGTCACCTAATTAATCTTATGTGTTATTTATCTAAATTAATTCTTTTATATAATCAGCTAAAGTATCATAATTTTTATTAGGAAGATTATCAAGTTCCTTTTCATGATTTTTCATAACTCCACCATCAAAGAAAGAAATCATTTCTACATCGTTAATGGCATCACCAATTGGACAAATTTTATATTTATTTTCTAATATAGTTTCTAATTTTTCTAAAGTTTTTTTCTTATTAACATTCATATTAACAATGTTTATCCAATTAGGACTAATATAACTATAAGTATTAGTATTTTTCTTAACAATTTTTAACATTTCATTAACATCATTAATAGTTTTTCGATCAAGAAAAATACTAGCTACATTACTAAATTTTTGATTTAAGTCAGTTATATATTTATCACCAGTATCAATAATAAATTTTAAATTATATTTTTTAATTATCTCAATAGTACTATCAATATCATCTTGTTCTAAATAGCAACTATAAAGAATATTATCTTTATTATCGTAGATAATCGCACCATTTTCACAAATCAAAAAATCATAAGAAATATTATATTTTTTTAATAACTCTCTAATACTTAAACCTCTTCCAGTAATTATTGCAAAAAGATGATTATTTTCTCTAAGTTTATTAATATATTCTACATTTTTGTTAATAATATTAATATCATTTACATATAAAGTACCATCAAAGTCACTCGCAACTAAAAGCATTATTATCACATCCTAAATTAATTATAAACTAGTTTTTTGAAAAAAACTATAAAAATCTATTGACAAATTATTTAATTTCGGTATAATTGATATTGTCTACTTGATTAGTCGAGCTTATCTCGATTAATTAGATATATATGCGGATGTAGTTTAATGGTAGAACCTTAGCCTTCCAAGCTAACTACGGGAGTTCGATTCTCCTCATCCGCTCCATTTGAAATCAACTTACGGACTTAATTGTTCGTAAGTTTTTATTTTATATAAAACTTTAAAAGTTCTCTTTCTAGAAAGGAGGACTTTTTTCATGCTTGAATTTAAAGTAATTGAAAATCTAAAACCTAATAAAGAATTAACCGACATCTTAAAAGATTTTAAATATACAGTTAAATTAGGACAAATTAAAACTATCTTGCACACCAACTTACAAGTAATAATACCTACTGAATACAAAATTACATATCCTACTGCTCTTACAATACTTGAATACAAAGTTAATGAAATATCAAATAAGCCATTTTATATTAAAGAACATAATCAAAAGTACAATATTAAAGAAATTGCACAATTTTTGAAAAAATTTTAATTTTAGACTATACATTTTGCTTATTTGTGAGGAAACATATGAGAAATAAATTAAATTTAACTTCATAAAACTCACTCTAATTGAGAAAATTAATAAGGAATATTAAAAATTTTAAATTTAGTGTCTGATATTTTGCGTTTGAGTGAGGAAACATATGAGAAGTATTTTAATATTTCTCGAAATTTAATGAAAGGAGGAAAACTATGAGATGTGGTATTTATGTAAGAGTATCTACTGACGACCAAAGAGATAATGGTTATTCTATTGATTCACAACTTAGAATGATTAAAGAATACTGTGAAAAGAATGATTATGATATTGTAGATGTTTATAATGATGCAGGACATTCTGGAAAAGATTTAATGAGACCAGAAATGCAAAGACTACTTAAAGATATCAAATCAAAGAAAATTGATAAATTAATTGCTATTAAAGTAGATAGATTAACTAGAAATAATTATGATGGCTTTTGGCTTCTTAATTACTGTGAAGAACACGATGTTAAAATTGAATTAATACTTGAACCTTATGATGTATCTACTGCTAATGGTGAAATGATTTTTGGAATGAATTTAGTATTTGGTCAAAGAGAAAGAAAAGAAATTGGAGCAAGAACTAAACGTGCTATGGAAGAAATGGCATTGGAGCGTATTCATCCTAGCAAAGCACCTTATGGCTATATTAGAAATAAAGAAACTGGTCATTTAGAAGTAGAACCTATTGAGGCTGAAGTTGTAAAAGAAATATTTGAATTATGCAAACAAGGCAATTCTACAAGAAGTATTGCTACTATTATGAAAGATAATAATGCTTATTTAAAGCAAGGAAAATGGAAATCTGATAGAGTTTATAAAATACTTTCTAATTCTATTTATATTGGAGTTTTTGAATACGGGAAATATAAAAGAAAGCCACAAGATATTTTAAGAGTTGAAAATTATTGTGAGCCAATTATTGATGAAGTAACATGGAATGCTACTAGAAATGTTTTAGTAAAAAACAAACACTCTAACTATGGAGAATATATTCATTTGTTTTCTGGTTTAGTAAAATGTCCTATTTGTGGTGAGATAATGTCATCATCAGAATCTTTTAAATATCCTAACGCGAAGCAAAAAGTTTATTACCATTTAAGATGTAAAAATCATAATTGTAGTGGATTTGGACTTCATTATAATACTGAAAAAATAGAAACAAAATTAAAACAAGTATTAGAAGAATTAACACTATTTATGCTTTCTATGGATAATGAAATTATAACTTGTAATTCTACCAAAAGTGATGATGTAAAAGATATAGAAAAAGCAATCGAAAAATTAAAATTACAGGAAAAAAGATTAGTAGATTTATATTTAAGTTCTAATTTAGATGTCGAAACAATTAATCATAAAAATGATGTTATCAAAAAGGAAATTGATAAACTAAATCAAAAGAAAGTAAGACTTGATCCAGATAATAATTCTAAAGAATATACAATAGAACTTGTTAAAAAATTAGATTGTACTGAGAAAAATAACACTTTATTTTTTACTAATATTAAAAATATTGGATTTACTTTTCTTTATGATTTGTTATCAAGAGAAGCTAAAAGAGATATGATTCATAGAATGATATCTATGATAGAAATTAAACGTGATAAAAACTACAATATTGATATTAAAGATATAAAATTCACAGATGAATTTATAACTAAAAGCAGTAAAGAATACTTAAAATATCTTAATAATATTATGAATGACAATAATATTGGAATTAAATTTCATAAAGAAATTGATGAAATTGAGTTAAAAAATATGGAATCGAATTATGATATTTTATCAATTATGAAAATGAAAAACAAAGAATATTCTAATAAATTTTTAGAAGAATTTATTACTAAATCGCAAGAGCATTTATATATAGATGGCATTGTCAGTTGTCCATATACTGAGAAAAATGTTATTAAAGATATTTTAATATTAGTGCCAAAAAATGAATTAATTAACACTATTTAAAGAAGAAAGGAATGATAAAAATGAAAGTTACTTATACAAAAAAAGGAGATTATTTATTACCAGATTTATATTTAGAAAAAGACGAAAATTATGGAAGGCTTGGAAGATATGGAATATTAAGATTACACTTTATTGCCCAAAACAAGCAAGCACTTTATGAAACATTATTGATGACAAATAAATTAACTCATCATCTTCTTTTAGTCAGTGATTCTTGTGAGAATTATTATGAAGAACTAATGGAAAATTATATTAAAAATGATGAAAAACTATCTGAAAAAAACAAAGAATTAAATCCATTAGAATGGACAAAATTAATGAACAATTACAAAAATACAGCAGAAGAAATTGTCTTAAATGAATATGTTTTTATATAAATAATCTTTAAAAAAGAGGAAAAAATTATCAAAATAATTTAATCCTCTTTTTATGTTTTTCTTAATTTGGGAGTAATATTCTTGTCTAGCCAGCACTGAATTTGTACTCCCGCACAAATTCGATTATGGGAAATTCCCATACCCTATGTATTTTTATGAAATAATTCAACATCAATTTTATTAGAATAAGAAAGACCAACTATCCCTTCATTATACCAATAGTTGTTTTCTTCTGACTCTCCATCTGTTTTTGATATATATAATGTACACATTATATGCATTGCATTTGCCAATTCATAAAATGTAGTAAAACATTCAAATTCATAATCCGTTAAATTATTATATTTATTATATTCATTTAAAAGTAATGAAATGTTTTTTATTGTTTTTTCTTCAGAATCTTTAATTAGGCACATGTTACAAGCAATAATAGCTAAATCTATTATCCTTGGTAAATAATTAGATACTGCAAAATCAATAATCCACAAAGAGTTATTTATATCCTTCATAACATTTGTACTAATAATATCACCATGAACAAATCCTTTAGGTAATTTATTAATATCTATCTTTTTAAATTTTTTTAATATATTATCAAAATATTTTTTTTGCTCTTCTGATAAATATTTTCTTTTATTTTTATATTCATTTTCAAAATTAATTATTGCCCATGAATCATAAATGAAATCAGGTTTAAAATTTAAATTATTAATTAATGCTGTTTGTTTAGCTAATTCTTTTATTTCTTCTTCATTTGCTTTAGTTTGTAATTCAAAAAAATTTTTACCATCAATATATTGAAACACACAAATATTATAGTCATTGTTTTCATAATTTAAACAATAATTAATATTACCATTAACTTTTAATGGTTTAGGTGATTTTACATCACTATCAGATATAATTCTAATTCTTTCTAAATAGTTATTTAAATTCTTTTTGTTTCTTTCTTTATTAAATATTTTTACACAATATTTTCCTTGAGAAGAAGTTAATATATAATTATAATCTTCATATCCTATAGTTATTAAATCATTAGAAATAAAGTTTCCTAAGTTATAAATATTACATATTTCTTTGGATATATTATCGAGTTTTGTGTTTAATCCTATCCTTTTATTAAAATCCTGTAATTCAAAATAGTCCATATTCTAAAGCTCCTTTAAAATTTCTTCAAATTTTGTATAACCAGTTTCGGAATTTATATGCCCACCATTTTTTATAATATACTGTTTATTAGTAAGTTTGTCAGCAAATTCTTTTTCAACATCATATTTAACATATGGATCATTATCAGAATAATAACATACTATATCATTACAATAATGTTTTATATCTTCAAAATTATCAATAAACATAGGTTTATTGACTACATCAAAATCTGAATCGATTCCTAAATAATTATTAAATCCACATACAAATATCAATTTCTTAACTTTTATTTTATTTGTTATCAAATATTTACATATAAAAATTGGAGCTATGCTATGAGCTATAATAACTGTATTTTCATTTATATCTAATTGATTTAATACGTTAGACCAATTTTCAAAGTTTTGATTACCCACACCAACTGGCATTTGTGGAACTAAAACTTGTTTTCCCCTTTTTTCTAATTGTTCTTTTAACCAAGGAAACCAATTTCCATCTTTAGAACCAAAACTTCCGTGTATTATTATATAATTATTCATATTTTTTATTTCCTTTCTTTTAAGTTCCAAACTTTCCATAATATTACATAAATATATACCTATGTATGTAAAATTAAAACATAAATAAGTTTCAAAAAAATCTTTTTTTATATTAGGAATATATTTGGATAATTTAATAAAATTATTATATGAAAGTTTTTCAAATACATTAAAGATATTAGAACTTTCCAAATTAGGCATCAAGGTTAAATTTTCTCCAACTATAAGACCATTCTTATTACTTATAAAATCTTTTTTATTAACTCTATATTCATAACTCATTATTAAATCTGGAGAAAATTCATAATTATTCATAATCTCTTCTTTTAAAGAAATTAAATCAAATTTATCATTATTTCTTTTTTTCCAAAGATTATAATATAATACATCAATATCATTTTTAGTCAATGTAATAAAACTATCAACAATATTTTCGAAATTATCCTCTGATAATTCTAATAATTTAATTGCTAAGTCTATAAAAATTTCATCATCTTCAGAAAGTGTCTTTACTAGTAAATTTCTTATTTTAATTCTATTAACTATTTTATATTTAAAGATATCTAAGTTTTTCAATTTATCATTTAATTTTGTTATTTTAGAATTAATTTTTTTGATATCTTCTTCAGTCATATATTCGGATATGTATCCACTGACAATTGAGCCTACTGTTCCTAAACAATTTAATAACAAATGTGAATGTTTGTGAATATTAGACATTTTACCTCCTTATAAATTTATTAAATCTTGAACATAATTATTTTTGGAATTATTATCTTTCCATTTTACTTTTATATTAAAGTTTCTTTTCATTCCAATATATTTAATATGTTTAATACCAAAAGAATTTCCTGGTGTTAATAATGAAAAATCCATATCTCTTGCAAATGGAGCAAACAAACCACTTTTAGTAATATCTTCTTCATCTATATATATTTCTATATCGGTTGCATTAGATTTACCTTTGTTTGAAATAATAAGTTTTTCATTTATATATGAGACAGTAATAACTGCTGAATTATTAATTTTCTTATTTTTAAAAGCATTTATTATATCTCTAATATTATCTTTAAAGAAGCCAATAATTGATATTATTAAAGCAATAAACGAAATAGAGTTATCTTTTATAAAATCCCACATTATTTAAATAAATCCTTTTTAATATCCTCAATATATTTATTTTTTGTCTCTTCAATGGCTTCGTTTTGTTCAAATTCGGTCATATTATCCCATTGTTCTTGACTATAATGTAATGTAATTGTTTGTTCTCCATCATACTTTTTTAATTTAGTTTGTACATTTTTTAATTTTCTTTGTAAATCATCTAATCCTTTAATTTTTATATTACTCTTCATTATAACCTCCTGTATATAAGATAAATTTCGATTATATTATAATATAAAATCAGAAAAAATTCCACACTTCCATTGAAAAAGTATATGAATTCATATATAATATTTATAGAAAGAGAGCGTTATGGTTCGTAAGCTGTATGTGATCCGCTCCATTGACGAATCTGTTCGAACTATTTAGTTTGAACTTGATATATAGAATCAATCGAAAGATTGATTTTTTTGTGTCTTACAAAGAAATCATCCTAAAGAAAGGATGGTGTTTATGATTAATATTATCAAACAAGAAATACCTTTTGATGAATCACTTAAAAAGAAATTAGAATTTATTTGTGATTTTTGTAATACTACTCCTACATTTATAAACGGAAGTATTAGAAAAATTGCTAAATCTAATTTAAACTTCGTAGAGCCTCATAAAGTTATTATTAAAAATATAATATTTCTTGTATTTAATTATTCTAATGATATCTACATTAAAAATTTAAACAATAAAATTCAGTTATCGGAATTAGGAAATTACATTAAGAGTATTAACTAACACCATTCGCCAAGATGGACTTTTGCCCTAAAATTTGATATAATTAATGTAGATGGACAGAAGTAAATATGAGAAGTAATGGTAGTTAGAAGTGCCTTTACTTCTCTTTTTTTAATTAAACAAAAAGGAGATGAAATATTGAAGAAAAAGATTTGTGGGTTATATTTGAGAGTTTCAACTGAAGATCAGGCTCGTGAAGGATTTAGTTTGCCAGAACAAAAAAGACAATTGGAAGATTTTTGTAGAAAAAACAATTTAGAAATTTATGATTATTATGAAGATGCTGGAATAAGCGCAAAAAAAGGAAATTATAGACCTGAATTTGAAAGAATGAAACAAGATGCCTTAGATGGTAAAATTAACGCAATAGTAGCCATTAAATTAGATAGATTTTCAAGAAGTGTATATGATTGGGAAAATACAATGGATTTCTTTAATAAATTAAAAATTGATATTATATGCGCTAACGAAGAAGTAAATACATTAAATCCTAATGGTAGAATGGTATCTCGTGTAATGGTTGCTATTGGACAAAATGAAATCGAAAAAACTTCCGAAAGAACTAAAATGGGATTAAATGGTGCAATTCTTGAAGGACACATTCCTCATCGTGCCCCACTAGGTTATAAACATGTTGATAAAAAATTAGTTATTGACCATACAACTAAAGATATTCCTATAAGAATATTTGAACTTTATCATAATGGTATGTCTTATCAAAAGATAAGTACTCTCTTCAATAAGGAAAAAGTCTTAGGTAAAGAAAATTGGAGAGATTCAACCATTTATAATATTTTACAAAATGAAGTTTATAAAGGAGATTTTGTTCATGGAAAAAGAACTGATGAACCTAGATATTATGAAAATGTTGTTGAGCCACTTATCAGTAAAGAGTTTTGGGAAGAATGTCAGGTTCAAAAGAAAAAGAATTCCAGAAGTTATCAAAGAACTCTAACTTATTTATTCTTACAAAAAATAAGATGCCCTAAATGTAATAGAATTATGGGTGGAAAAGCAACTAAAAAGAAAAATGGTAATGTTTATTATTACTACTACTGCTCTGAATGTAAATGCACGATTAAAGAAGATATAATTGAAAATTATGTAAAAGATTTTATTGATGATATTGTAGAATATGATTCAGTAGTTAATCAATTCTTCTTACCTATGATAAAACAAAAAGTAGAAAATCCTAAAAAACAATTAGAACAAGAAATTAAAAATCAAAAGATGATGCTAGAACGGGTTAAGAAAGCATACATTAATGGAACATTTAGTTTAGAAGAATATGATTTAGAAAAGAAAAAACTTGAAGCAAGTATTAATAAATTAGAAATTAAGATGAATGATACTGAAGTATGTAATATTTTAAAATTCACACCTGAAGATATCTTATTAAAACGTGATATAGATTTTATTAATAGTATTGAATATGTTGATAAATATAATCAAGTTGTTAAGTTTTGGAAAGATTATACGAGAGAAGAAAAATCAGAATTAGTTATGAATTATATTGATGAGATAGAAATTCAAAAAGAGAAAAATAAGTATGAAGTTAGATATATTAAATTTAGAGAATCACTTTGTAAACCTATGAAAGAATTAGAAAACACAGGATACCTAGATAAAAAAGTTCAAATTTTTGGAAAGTTTGCTGGATACTTAAGATTTAGTGAATATTTGCCTATGAAGAAAATCGCAGAACACATTATGAGGTTAAGGCAATTCTATGATGTTAAATTCTATGAGGCAGATTATTTTACCGAAGATCAAGTTTTTAATTTTGATATAGATGAAGATAACACAATTATTGTTAGAGTATTTCCTATGAAAAATTATAAAAAGATAGACCCTAATAATAAGAAAGAAATTCATAACTACGGAGTATTATATTTAAACAAAAACAATCTTTGGTATAAGATAGATGAAGAAACTGCTTTTGATTATATACCTAATCATACTGATACAACATTAATTACTAATGAAGCTATACCTATTGAAGTAAAACCATCTAATTATAATACATTATATAAAAATGAAGAATTTGCCGAGGCATAATTCTTCTATATCGGATTCTAAGGCAAGCCTTAGCCCACTGGTATTTTGTTAGTATGACAAAATTCCTAGGGGGTTAAATATTTTGTCAAAACAAAATATATCTAAAAAATACATAAAGAAAGGAGATTTGATTTATATAACTAGTCTAGGTTACTCTTTCCATTTAAGTAATGATAAAAATAAGAAAAATAGTAGTAAATCGAGTGCTAAATCTAATTTAAGTGGTACAACATCTAAGAGTAATAACGCTATTCAAAATGCAGCTGGATTATCAAAATGTGATAACCATAATTGCAGAAAATATGATGACAAAGAGTATGATATCGAAATTATTCGGGGTACTAATTCTATTGTAAATGATGTGAAAAAATTGTATAAAGATGAATTTGAAGATGTAAGATTAGAATATAATTCTAAACAAGTTCGTGAAGATAGAAAGATAAAAGATTATTTTACTCATGTTAGCAATAACACCAAAAGTGATTTAGCGTGTGAGATAATTGTTGAACTTGGAGATATGGAATTTTGGGGTACAAAAGATATAAACTATAAAAAGAAAATGACTAATGTATTTGAAGAACAAGTTCAAAGTTTAGAAGAATTAGTTCCTGATTTTAAGATTGCAAGTGCTATCATTCATTATGATGAAACAAGTCCACATCTTCATATAATTGGTGTTCCAATTAAATATAAAAATAAATATGGTATGTCTAAACAAGTTGGTAAATCAGATGTTTTTACTAAAGAAACATTAGTCAAAATTCAAGATAAAATGCGAGAGTTTTCTATTAAATCCTTTAATAAAGAATATCACACAAATTATAATCTTAAGCCTAAATTAAAAGGTCGAAATTGTGATTACCATATAACTGAAATGGAAAACTATCAAAAGACAAAAAAATCTATTGAATATCATCAAAACAACTTAAAGAAAATAAAAGATAAAAATGATAGCTTAAAAAATAGTACAAAAGAAATTAGAAATATGCTCGATAATTTAAAGTCAAAAGGATTAATAAAGAACCAACTAGTTTTAGATGTTGTTAATAGAGACAAAGCAATTGTTTTCATTGACTTAATTGATAGAACTATTGCTGAATATGAAAATATTCAAGAACTAACCGTTACTTTAAAAGAATTAGAAAGTGAACTTCTTAATAACAGAGATAGAATTAAATTACTATTAAAAAACAATGAAGATCTTAATTTTGATGTCAATAATTTAAAAAATGAAATTAATTATAAAAATGAAGAAGTCAATGAATTAAAAGAAGAAAATAATTCATTAAGAGTATCTCTACAACATTTTAAAAACTTGATTTACAATCTTGTTAAATTTTTTATGGATAAAATTTATAAAAATAAAAATAAGGAAAAATATATGGAATTTGCTAAAGAATTATATGAACATGGTGCTTTAAAAGAAGATGATTTTAAACTGCTTCAAAACAACAAAAATACAAATAATATAAATAAATCAAGAATAGAAAAAGATGATATTGAGCGATAATTTAATGCTCTTTATCATCTTTTAGTTATTCATATTCTTTTATTTTTTATATTTCTATTTCTTCTTCTATATTTAATAATTTATAATTTATATCAAATTTTTCAAAATTTTTCTTCATATATTCCATATCAGTTGGATATTTTTCATTATCCATATGAATAGGTAATACTAATTTTGCACCTAATTCTTTAGCAAATAATGCTGCTTCAAATGATGACATAGTAAGTCCGTGTGCCGTTACAGGTAAAGCAACAACGTCTGCTTTGTAATCGTTATCAAAACAAATAGTATCACTAGTAATATATATTCTGTGTTCTCCATCATCTACAATGTAGCCAACATTTTCAAATACTTTACCACCATTTTTTAATAGTGGATTATATCCATGGATAGCTTTTACCACTTCAATTTTTACATTTTCAAAATCTAGTGTATCATTTTCTTTTATGATATTAATTTTTATTTCTGGGTAAGTATTTTGTACTTCCTGTGTAGAATAAATAGGAATATTAAAATCTTTCAAAACATCACTTTTAATATGATCTCCATGTTTATGTGTTATTAGAATTATATCAACATTTTTCCATTCATTTAAAAATTTATCTTGATATTTTAAACTGCCTGCATCAACTAGAATTTTTTTATTATTTGCTTCAATCATCAAACACGATTGAGGGTATTTTTTTATTTTCATTATTTTTATCTCCTTATATTTCTAATTTATTATTTAGTGAAATTGTATACATTAGTAATTTTCTATATCTTTTATACCAAATTCAGGAACAATAACGTCATCATCACAATTAATAATAAACTCAATTGCTTTTGCTACTTTTTCTACTTCTAATCCTGTCGATGTATCATAATCATTTCCTGCTTTTTTAAAAATATTTGTTTGCATAAATCCAGGATAGAAGCCAGTAACTTTAATTCCTTTTTTACTAACATCTTTTTGAATAGATCTATTAAACCCTCTCATAGCCCATTTAGAAGCATTATAAACAGTTGAAAAGTCATCACTATCAAAGCTTGCTTGAGAACAAACATTAATAATTAATCCATGTCCTGATTCATACATATTTGGCAATATTGCTTTTGTCATATATATAGGACCTTTAGTGTTTACGTCTATACAATTACTAATTTGCTCATAAGTATTTTCAGTTAAATCTCCAGCCAACCATACACCTGCATTATTAATCAAAATATCAATATCTCCTTGATTCTCAATAATCGATTTAATGGTTTTTTTAATCTCTTCAGGCTTAGTAATATCACAAGTATAACATTCTGCACTAGGTATTTCTTTTGAAATTTTTGTAGCATTTTCTTCAGTTTTTGAAATAATAATAACATTTTCCTTTTCACTTAATAACTTTGCAATAGCTCTTCCTAAGCCATCATCACCACCAGTTATAATAATATTTCTCATTTTTTATCCTCCTTTGTTTAATTATACTATAATTTTATTTTACTTACTACATTTTAAATAGAATTACATTAGAACATGTTATAATAATTATTGTAAAATTTTTTTGGATTGGAGTGATTTAATGGAAAAGGATAATATAATCGGTGGTAAATGGAATATTTTAGGTAAAAGCTACGATGGAGATTTGATTTTTAATAAATCAAATGGAGGTATAGTTTTATCAATATATTATAAAGACCAAAATCATTTTCTAGCATGGGATAATCAACCTCTTTATATAAATGAAATAACAGGAACTTTAAATCAGAAAATCAAATGTATTTTAACCGATTGTAAAGTAGTTAAACGCCATACACAGGCTTTTGTCAAGCATCATATTATTATTGTTGCCAAGTCAATTTTTTTTGGAATATCTAAAAGAAAAAAACAAAATATCAAATTTAATGAAATGCACTTTAAAATGTCGAATATTTTTGCATGGACTAAATTAAATGGATTTAAAGAACTATTCGATAATAAAGATTACTGGTTAAATATTGTATATGAATCAAAAGATAGAGTATCGGTAAAAATAGATGACAACACTACAATAGAATTTGTTCCAACAATGGGAGCCTTTAATCCAAATATGTTAGTAGAAAATGTAAACCTTAATCAATTCGTTTCTATATATATTAAAAAGGATATTCCAACTATTTATGATAATTTTTTTGATGATTTAAATAAAGTAATAAATTTGATTACTCTTGCAACGAACAAAAGAATTAACATAAATAAAATTGAATGTATAGATTACAGTAAATTTTATATGCTTGAAAATACAAAAGATTATATAAAATATGAAATGATGAGTCATAAAATAAAATTAGATGATAATATAGAAGAAGATAGTAAAATTCAGATAATTGACTATTTATTTGACTTACCAGAAATGATCATTGATAATAAGATTCAAGTTTGGTTTAACACATATGATAAATATAGAAATATATATAATCTATATTTATTAGGTATTAAAAATGATATTCCATTAGAGATACGATTTTGTAACTTAATGCAAGCCATAGAGTTATTACATAGTATAAAGTTTTCTAGAAAGAAAAAGTTTATTAAGCATATTGAGAAAAAATTTATTGCTAATCCAGAAATCATTGATGATATTGAAAATAATATTGATCAAAAGGAAAGCAGTTTTATAATCTTACGAAGTAGATTAATTGACATTTTTACAAATGATTTTGAATTAACTAAATCTGTAAATATGTACATAAATGTTATACCATTTGCAAATATTTTATCTGATAGTAGAAATTATTATACACATTATAATGATGCAAAAAGAAATAAGTGTGTAGTAAAGGACAATTTAAAGTATAGTGTAGCAATTTTAGAATATAGTGTTTCTAGCTATATTTTAAAAGAATTAGGTTTCTCACTTGATTACATAAATAAAAAACAAAAATATACTTTAGATTATATAATTTCAGAAAGAATGATTGAGAAAATATTGGAGAACAAAAGATAAAAATATACTCTAGAATAATTGATTATGTCTAGATAATGTGGTAAACTATCATTAATGATTGATATTTTATATGTCAAATCGTTAAGAAGTGAAAAGTTGTAGATATCTTCGACAATTGCTCCAGATTGATAGGAAACTCGAACTTTTCGAGTTTAAGTAATAAATGCTAACTAGAAATAGTTAGTTTTTTTGTTATTTAAGAAAGAATAAATGTTTATAGTATAAAACTAATAAAAGCAAGCAGTATCGCTTTTTAAGTGGAAAGAGAGGTACTTCTATGATTAAAAGCGCATATAATATATTTAAAAGTTTATACTCAATTTTACAAGAGGAGTCAAAGGTATTAGTTATCTAGTATTTTTGATCCTCTTTTTTTAGAATTAAACTTCGTAAAAGCACTTTCAAAGTGCCAAACAAGTGAGAAGATAAATAATTTAAAGTTGCAAAAATCAATTTAAAATGCCAAACATATGAAAGAAAGTGTTAAAAAATATGAATGAAGAAAAGAAAATT
>JAUNMG010000003.1 GCA_030531905.1 bacterium
CTAACTGGTTCAAGCACAGGTGTCAAAGTAGCAGCATTTTCACTATTAACTTCCGTTAATTGTCTATTTGAATTATTATAGCCAGAACTGCTATTTGGTGTAGATGGAGATAATTTTTCATCATTCCAATTAGATAATACATATGAAATATTTCTCAAGTCAGTTTGAATAGTTGTAATATTATTTGCAACATTATTTAAATATAAATTCAATGATTGAATTGCAACATTTATACTAGATGTAGATTTTGGACTTATATATTCATAATTTGATTTTATCATTTTAATACTACTTTTTTTCTTTAAAATATTTTCTGAATTTTTTAATAATTCAATAGCATTAATGACCTGTTTATAATCAAGTTTGACATTAGACATATTATCATTCCTTTCATTTATTATTTAGTTGTTATTTTTAGTATAAAATTATTTATTATTCTCAAAGACTCATCCAATGAATCTATATGCTGTTGTATAATATCACACTGTTCACTTATAATACTTTTATTTGAATCAACAACTTGCTCACTTAAATTCCTTTTTGCATCTTTTAATGAATCGTATGCAGAAAAAATACTATTTTTAATTCCTATTAAATCACTATATAAACGATCTAATTCTTTAAGCATTTTTTCTTTTTCATCTTTCATTTTCAGTATTTTTGTTGCTCCTTCATTATGTTTGCTTTTGCGTTTTTTCTCAGACAAATCCGATATTTTATTGGTTATTTCTCTATACCAACCATTATCAATTTTTTTTACATTTCCATCAAAATCTGACAAAGAAGATTCAAAATTAAAATTAATAATTGGATTACTTTCTTGCAGTTGACCAATATTATTTTGAATATTAGAATTTTGTTGAGCACTATTTGAAAATTGAGCATACGCTATCTGGTACTCTAATGTCGTGTTTGAATTATTATCTAAAGCATTAAGCGATGTAGCATTTTGTGGAACAGTTCCACTATTTATTTGTTGTAATCGTGTTTTTAATAAATCATCATCATTTATCATATTAATCTTTCTCCTATCTAACATATATACAATACATTCCAAATAAAAGAAAACTTCTTCTACTTGGAATACACTACACATATTTATGTAATATATTTTCTTTATATTTTGAGTTCAATCAAATTATTTATATACTACAAATTCCACTTGCATAACTATTAACTAATAGTACAAATTTTCAAAACTTACATCTGTTTTTTTATACTAATATTTTAATTTCACTTGAATAATACTATATTTATTCTTATTTGTAATCATAGATGTTCTAAATCATCCCATATACTAGTGCTTTCTTCTTCTTTTTTCGCTACATCATTTGATTTTGAATTATTTGATGAAGCTCGATTTGTATAATTGTCTTTACTAGTATCTTTAATATCATTAGAAGTTTCATCCCAGTTCTGCATTGTAGCTAAGACGTCTTTCATATCATCTAACATATATTCAAGAGCAACCCTTACATCTCCACACATACAACCATAGTGATTACGAAACTCATTTGTATAATTATCAATTCTATTAAGATAAGCAAATTCAGCATTAGTCCATCCAACATCTAAGTACTCCCATCCACTAGCTCCCTCCATTTGTCCTGATTTATTATAAGCAATGTATAAAGAATTAATAGCTTTTTTTATCTTTTCATAGTCAAAAACAACTTTATTATCAGCCATAATTTATTCCTTTCCTACCCTATAAATATTTTGTCTATTAACATAATTAACACTCTCAATCAATAATATTAATTCTTTTATATTTTCTCTTCTATCATATACAAACTCAGTGTGCGTTGCCATATTACTAATCTCATCTTTTGCTTTCTTCAAATAATCAATTATTTCATCCAATATTTGATTATCATTTCTTATAGTATTTGCAACTGTTTTTCTCCAATTATCATATGTATACCTATGTTTCTCAACTTCTTTATATGCTGCAGTAATGTCATGTCCAGATTGTGTAAAACCAAACGTCGAATCTAAATTGTTTAATTGTCTATATGCTTCTGCAGCATCTCCATTCATTGTTCTATTATACGCTCTATTATATAGTAAATAATTTTTTTTATGAACATTATATCGTGCACTAAAATCAGAGAATCTTGATTCCAAAATTTCACCATCCCAATCAAATGAATTAATATCTTTGCGAAGTTCATCCATTTTAATTTTTACCCATTTTTTATTATCATACATATCAATTCACTCCATTTTTAAAGTTTTAGTAGTATGTAGTATATTCAAAATGAAAGAAATTTTCTTTCATTTTGAATATACTACACATATTATGTGTAATATATTTTTTATTAATTTTGAGTTTGATCAAATTGTTGATGTACTCTATAACTTTCATCAATTTTATTTGCATAATTATTGATTAATTGTACAAAGTTTTCAAAATTTGCTGCTGCTTTCTCCCATTTTTGTTTGAAATCAGTTGCTCTTTGTCCTGACCATCTATTTTCTACACCAACATTTTCATTTATAATTGAATCACATTTAGCTAAATATGTTTTTACTTTATTAGCTTCGTCTTGAACCTTAGCCATTGTAGCTTTAGCTTCAGCATAATCAAAATGTCTAACTGCCATTGTTATTCCTCCTTATTTGCTTATTATTATCTTAGTGAGTTAATTGCTCTATCTAAATCTTCTGCAGCTGTTGTTAAACTACTAGAAAATTCTCTTAGTAATTTTCCTAATTCTTCTAAATCTGGACGACTCTTACTTGTATATTCTTTATTTAATTGATCGTAAGCTTCATCACCCCAGCATTCAGCTAATTTACTTGTAATTAAGCTATCAATTTCTTGTACAGATGTTGAATATTTTTTTTCTTCACTTGAAACATCTGCAGCTGCATTTCTCATTAATTGTGTATCAGCAGTCATCATTTCACCTCCCTTTACTATTTAAGAATAATTACCTCTTCTATTCTTATAATTTCACTATACAGTTATTTTTTTAGTTATGCAATACTTTTTCAAAAACTTTACAAAAAGCACTGTCAAATTACCTTTGTTTTGTTATAATAATGATATGGTTGGTGATATTTATGAAGGTATTTAATGAAATTGATGAAGAATTTATATGTGAAAAATGTGGTTTTCATGTAGACAGACTTGGTTACTCATGTCGTGATCATTGTCCAAATTGTCTATATTCAAAACATGTTGACAAAAATCCTGGAGATAGAAAAAATAAATGTCAAGGACTACTTGAACCAATTGGAATTGAAAAGTATAAAGACACATTTAAAATTATTTATAAATGTCAAAAATGTGGAAAAGAACATAAAAATGTCTTAGCGAACGATGATAATATTAACGTTGTAATTAATTTATCCGTTGTAAAGTAAAAACTCCTTAAAGGAGTTAATTTTTTGGTTTAAAGATAAGAGCAAAGAAGAAGGAAAATATAATAGCGGATGTTATTCCTGCAGCAGTCAAATCAAACATTCCAGCAACTATTCCCATAATACCTAGACTATTTGCCTTAGCTAGTGCTCCATGAATAAGTGAATGCCCAAAACTAGTAATTGGAACCATTGCACCTCCACCTACTTTAACAATTATCTTATCATATAAGCTAAATGAATCTAAAAATGCTCCTACTATTACTAAAATACTTGTAATATGGCCTGGAGTTAGTTTTGTATTATCTAGAATTATTTGTGAAATTAAACAGATAGTTCCACAAAATAAGAATGAATATAAAAGTAACATTAACATACCTCCAAACTAATAGCATGAGCTATACTTAAAATATTTTCACCTTGGAAAAGAGTCGTTGGTGAATACATTGCACCAGTTGGTACCAATAAAACTCTTTTTATTTCTTTTTCTTTTAACTTTTTATAAATAAATGAATAATTAACTAAACAACTACATACTGGTCCACTACCACCTGCTAAACATTCTTCTTGCATATCTAAATCATATAACATAACTCCACAATCATTATAATTTTTAGATATATCTATTTTATATTCTTCATTTAAATACTGCATTAATATATTTTTTCCATATTTTCCAAGATCTCCAGTTAAGATCAAATCATAATCTTCTGGCTTTCTTCCTAAATCTTTCAAATGCTTATTAATTGTATAAGCTGCTGCTCCTGCCATTGCTCCTCCCATATTATTGGGATCTTTTTGATTATAATCAATTAATTTTCCTATAGTAGATGATTCAACTCTTACATCTGTTTTTTCACTTGTAAGTAAAATTGAAGCTCCACCAGTTGATGTAAAAGTTGCACTTCTAGGTTTTGGTGCACCATACTCAGTTGGATTTCTAAATTGTTTTTCACTTACCATATTATGAGATGATGTAACACATAACGCATTATTAATTCTTTTTGCATCTATCAAGCTACTTGCAACAAT
Organism: bacterium; assembly: GCA_030531905.1. Classification (GTDB taxonomy): domain Bacteria; phylum Bacillota_I; class Bacilli_A; order RF39; family UBA660; genus UMGS995. The sequence continues at coordinate 4,402 of JAUNMG010000003.1, forward strand.
TAACTCTTCAGCACTAGTAGCACAAGCATCGTAAACTCCTAAGAATGAATTTCCAATATTATTTGATGCAAATGTAGTTGATGTTATTTGATTAGATAAATCACCTGCTATTACAAGTTCAATATCTTTTGATTTTAATTTAGCTTTTTTTAGTAACATCTCAATACTTTCCTCAGCTATTTTCTGTTCAGCTAATTCCCAAGAATCAGTTCCAAAATATAAGTCTTTATAACTTTTATCAAAATATTCTCCTAATGGTCCATCTTTTTCGTATGGACCAGATATAGTTGCAGTATCTTTTATATATACATTTTTATATTTAAATGTCATATTGCTCCTCCTATCAAATATCTAATAAGTCCAAACACCCAAGCTGATACTACACCATATAAAATTACTGAACCAGCTAATTTAAACATATTAGAACCAAAACCACTAACAGGCCCTTCTTTTTTATAATCTAACGTTGCACTTGTCATTGAATGAGCAAATCCCGTTATTGGAATTAAAAGACCACATTTAAATTTAGTAACTAATTTATCAAAGAAGCCTAATGCTGTACAAAGTGATGATATAAATATTAATATTACTATCATATAAACAGAAGCATCTGTTCTAGAAATTTTAAAATAACAACACAATATTTCAATAATTGCTTCACCTAATAGTCCTACTAATCCTCCAACTATAAAAGCAACAATAGCATTTTTTACTCTTTCTTCTTTTGCTTTATTACTATTAACTATTTTTTCATATTTTTTATTTACCAATTTAATCACCATTATTAATATGGTTTTATTTTTTTTATTTATACTTAAACGATTTCAAAAAAAAACATTCAATTTTTTTAATTGAACGTTTTTCATGTTTCTTATTTAATTTTTTAATTAGTCTTCAGTATACCAAGTTTTAGCTATTTCTTCTTTTTTTATTTCAACACCATTTTTAAAAGTATGAAGAAATGTTTGATAATATCTATTACCTAATTTAACTGACTCAGTTGTATAAGTTTTACCTTCCATAGCATCATGATTAGACCAAAAATCAACATGAGCAGTACCATTAACTGCATAAGCAGATATATAAATTGGATACTTATAAGTATTTTTAAATTGAAAGTCTACATTCCAACCACTAGCATAACTAGCAACAGTTGCATCTAATCCTCCTGGAACATAAACACTTTTTTTAGCATGTGGATATCTTTTAACAATTTCAAGACCACCTAACAATGCAGTATTATAAATAGTAGTAGCAATTTGACATACACCATTTCCCACAAATTCATAATAAAAAACATAACCTTTTTTATTATAGGGACCAGCATACTTATAAAAAGAAAATACCTCTTGTGAATTAATAATTACTCCATCTATATAAGAAAGTCCTGTTTTTAAATTAGTTGCTCTTGAAATATAAGGATTAAATTCTGTTGAAAAGGAAGACACCTTAGTATCAATTGATTTATATAATTCATTACTTTCTGCTTTAATCATATCTCCAATAAGCGTAATTTCCTCATCCTTTGAAATATTATCAGTAATTTCTTTTAGTGATTTTTCTACATCTAAACTAAAACCATCAATACCTTCTATATATTTGATATTTCGCGCATCGTCCTTAGAAAAATAACCATTAACTAAATTGGTATCAACACTTTTCTTTATTTTTAATAAAGACTCTCTAATATTTTCTACATTATAAGTATATTCTAATTTAAACTCTTGTTTTTCCTTCTTATTTAATCTAAAAAATTTATCAATTGAATTCAAGTTATTATTATATTCTAAAATTTCTTTTTTTACTTTATCTTTATTAGTATTTATTCCAAGTTCACTATATGTATAAGAATAATTTTTATTATTTATTTTTAAATTTACTTTCTTAGAAAGTTTTTTACTACTATATATATTTATCTTTTTACCAAGTTTATTAACATCTACTTTAGAAATATCTTCATTATCAATAAAAGTATTATAAAATATTTTATTATCATAAACATGAACTTTCTGATAGTTAGTAATTATACAATAGAAAAAAAGAATTAACCAAATGATTAACACTATAAAGTAAACTATAATCATCTTATTCTTTTTATTCTTTTTTCTACCCATATACTATCACAATCATAATATACTACAAAATAGGCTTTTTAACAATACGTTAACTAAACTTTATAATCGTGATTTTAATTTTTCAAGGACTTTTGTTTCTTTTCTAGATACTTGTACTTGACTAATACCTAATCTCTTAGAAACTTCATTTTGAGTCATGTCATAGTAATATCTAGAGTATATTATTTGTTTTTCTTCATTTGGTAATTTAGATAATTCTTCTTTTAAATCTAAAATACCTGGACATATTTGTTTTTCTTCTACTTGAATAACATTATATAAACTATCTTCATTATCTTCAAAACAGTAATCTAAGCTATCTGCTTTAGTTTGTAATTTTTCTATTTCTTCTATTTTTTCCTCGTCAATTTCTAAGATTAGTGATAATTCCAAAGTCGTTGGTTCTCTTAATAATTTTTGTCTTAATAAGTCTTTTGACTTTTCAATACTAGACTTTAATCTTAATGTATCTCTACTTATTTTAAAACTATTATTTTCTCGTATATACTTTGCTACTTCACCTAGGATATATTTATAAGCATATGTTGAAAATTTAACACCAATATTTGGATCAAATTTTAAAGAAGCATTTATTAATCCCATCATTCCTACTTGATATAAATCATCTTTATCACCATAGGAACTATATTTATTAATAATACTATATACTAAGTTTTCATTTTCTATAATAGTATCTACGATATTATTACATCCTTAAGTATTCGAATGCCTCTATATCATGACTAACATAAAATAATTGATCCTTAGTAAAACCTACTTTCTTTCTAAATAATTCTGACATACCACACATAACCACCTTTCCGCAATTCAAAAATATCTCTACCAACTTACTTTGTATCTTAGAAATTATATTATCTTCTACCTTTGAAATATTCGTAAAATCAAAAACAAAATTAGATATACCTTGATTATATAAAAGATAATTTATTTCTTCACCAAAGGTAGTAAATGTTTTATTAGTTAAAGTTCCTTCCAGTCTAATAAAAAGTATTCCTCTTTCTACTTCTTTTTCTATTTCTAACATCTGCTTCACCTCGGTTAGTTAGTATTATAATACTTTTATTTTTTTTGTGTTGTAATTCGACAAAACCTTACAAAACTTTTAATTTTTTTACTTCTAATTATATTATAGTTATTAAATTAATTTAAAGAGATTTAGAAATAAATATTTCTAAAAATTTATATTTTTTATTATCAAGAATATAAAAATAACAAAAGTAAGAAAAGATACCTGCCCCTAAAAAATTAACAAATAAATCTTCCATAGTATCAATTAAACCTATATCTAAATATCCATCTATAATAATTATTCTATTATCAGTATAAATTTCTGTTTTAACATTTGATAATATTTCTTTATTATTTATTTTTTCTGATACCATATTTTTAACAATAGTATCTTTTTGACAATCTTTATAGAAATATTTATCAAGGCTATATTCACCAAACTCCCAGAGTATTCCTATAGTCATTGAAAAACAAAAGGCACAAATAGAAATAAATAATGGTGATAATTCTACTTTTTCTTTATTTAAAACATTTATTAAAGATAAGAAGAAAGCTCCCATTAAGAATCCATTTATATTATGAAGTATAGTATCCCAATTAGGAAATATTTCATAAAAGTTTTTTACCTCTCCTAAGATTAAAGCTGCAAAAATAAAAAAATAAGCCATTATTTCTAAAGTAGAAGTTAACTTTAGTTTTAATGTCTTATTTATAAATTTTGGTATTTCAAATAATATAAGCGCTAATATACATATAAAAGCATTATTGAAATGTCCCTTTACCAGTTGTAATATCATACAAAATACTACTAATAATTTTAATGAGATATAAACCATTACGTTAAAAGCTCTTTTACTTGTCAAAAGATATAACACTTCCTATACTTTATTTTTCAAATAGCTTAATAACATTTTCTTTTGGCAACATCATTTTAGTATGTCTATCTATTCTAAATTTAAATTTCTTAGTAGTTATAGGATATTCTTCTCCATCTATACACCAAGATACTTTTGGTTTTTGCAAGAATTCTATTTCTAAGTTATTAGTTTGATAATAAGTAATTCCCGGTACATCTTTAGCATCCATATTATTTAATAAAATAAATATTTTCATCATTTCAGCTTTATTTTTCACTTTACAAAACGCTACTTCAAACATATTATCATCTAATTTTATATCATAATAAACGTCATTAAGTCCCGCTACTCTACTGGCATTTGTTATAAAGAAAAATGAATAATTTCCTTCATAAGTTTTACCATCGATAGTATATCTTATATCATAACTATTAATTTTATTCTTCAATTGTTTCAAACCATACATAATATATGCAATTTTCCCATACTTTTTCTTTAGTTTACGTGGAGTATTATAGGCCATATCTATATAGTCCCCTAGACATGCAACATATACAAAAGGAGTATCATTAATAAAACAAACATCGATATTTTTTTGAACACCTTGTAGTAATAATTCCAAATTTTTTACATAATTTCCAGTAAAACCATACATATTACCAACATCATTTGTAGTTCCCATTGGAAGGTTAGCTAAAGTAAGACGTTTTTTTCTTTGTAAGTTACCACTAACAACTTCATTTAATGTTCCATCTCCACCAGCACTTATAACAAGATCTACATCATCTAAATTTTTTACTATACTAGTAGCATCTTTTTTTTGGCTAGTATAGATTATTTCTGCATCATAGTCATATTTTCTTAATATATCATAAAATGGTTGAACACTTTTTTTCTTTTTAATTCTTCCACTAGCAGGATTATAAATTATTACACATTTTTTCATCCCATCACCTCGTAATATACGAATATTATATCACAAAAATTAAATAATTACTGAATAATTTAGTTTTCATTATTATAAGCCTAAGTAAAATTCTTCTAACAAGTTCGTATCAATACTAACTTCTTTCAATTAATTATTATTTAACTTATTATACTTATAAATAAATTAAACCAATTGTTCATGTTCTATATATTTTTATTTTATCTCTTAGAACTTATTATATCATACAAAGAAAAAAAAGAATCAAAGATTCCTTAATTAATAATACCCAAAATACTATTTTTAACAGTTTCTATGTATAACTCTATATAATTTAATTTTTTAATACTTGTTTTTGAAACCAAATCAACTTTGGTAATTTCTTTTTTACCATCTTTTACAATTATTTTTCCTAAAATATCACCTTGTTTTATAGGTAATTTAATTTTATCTACTTCTATATTATATTTATATTTATTTCCTCTACTTGCTTTGTTTTCTAAAACACCAACATCATATTTAGGAACTAATTGAATTTTTTCTTTATCTCCCTTATCAAACTCTAATTCTTTTACAACTTTATCTTTTTTCTTTACGACTGTTATTTTTTTAGTGTTAAATCCATAATCAAGTAAAGCCATCGTCTCACTATTTCTAATTTTACTATTCTCTTCTCCTAAAACAATTGCGATTAATCTCATTCCATCTTTTTTAGCAGTAGCAGCTAAACAATATTTGGCTGCATCAGTATGACCTGTTTTTAATCCATCTGCACCATCATAAAATCTTACTAATTTATTTGTATTAACAAGCCAAAATTTATTTTCAGTATCTTGTCTTAAATAATCTTCATATACTGATGAAAAATCAAGTATTTTTTCATGATTAAGTAAGTTTCTAGCGATAATAGCCATATCATAGGCAGTTGATAAATGGCCTTCTTCATCAAGTCCTGTAGAGTTTTTAAAAGTAGTATTTTTAAGTCCTAACTCTTTTACTTTCTTATTCATTAATTTAACAAAACTTGCTTCATCTCCTGCGATGTACTCAGCCATAGCAACAGTAGCATCATTAGCACTAGCCATAGAAATTCCCTTAAACAAATCCTTAACACTCATCTTTTCTCCTGCTGTTAAATAAATTTGTGAACCTCCCATATCGGCTGCATTCTTACTAACACTTACAATATCATCCCATTTTATTTTACCACTTTCAATATTTTCCAAAATAATAGTTTGCGCTACCATCTTAGTCATAGAAGCAACAGCTACTTGTTTATCTTTATCTTTTTCGAAAATAATTTCTCCCGTTGATTGTTCCATTAAAAGTCCTGAAGTAGCATTTTTTATCAATTCAGTATTTTCTTCTGCTTTAATATTTACTGGTAATAAAAGTAAAGCAAATAAAAGTAAAAAAAATCTTTTCTTCATATCTTCCTCCTATTTTTTTCTATGATTAAAGAAAGTAAAATATACATAAATTGGAAATTTAATGCTATTATAGTAGTAGGTGATTAATGATGAAAAGAAAATTAAAGCTAAAATCTTGGGTAAAATGGCTTTTACTAATACTTTTAATAATCATAACAATAACAGTAGTATCTATTAATAATAAAAATAATGGTAATAAGAATACTAAAGAAACATTCAAAGTAGATAAAATAAAAAATAAAAATAATGATACCTTAAAAGCAAAGTGTAAAAAAATAAGTTATTGTAATTTAAAATATCTTGATAGATATAAATTATATAAAAATAGTAATAAGGATTTAAGTGATGAAGATATTATTACTAGAGTCAATTTAGGACTAGATTATAGTTTCTATACACACACAAAAGAAACTCCTTATCTAAATAAAGAATATATTTTAGTTAATAAGTATTTACATTTAAATGAAGATTATGTTCCAGAAAGTCTAGAAGATATTGACCTAGAATTTGCTAGAAGCGGAATGAAGATGGTTAAGACTGCTAAAGAAAAGTTTTTAGAAATGGTGAAAGCTGCCAAAAATGACGGCTACACAATTATAGCAATGTCATCTTATCGTAGCTATAATTATCAAGTTAACTTATATAATAGATATGTTTCATCTGATGGAGTTGAAGCAGCTGATACTTATTCTGGAAGACCAGGATATTCTGAACATCAAACAGGTCTAGCTGTTGATGTTTATGATGGAAAGCTTGATTATACTAATTTTGAAAAAAGCGATTCTTATAATTGGATGCAAGAAAATGCCTATAAATATGGTTTTATTTTAAGATTTCCAAAAGATAAAGATAATATTACTGGATATCAATATGAATCATGGCATTATCGCTATGTTGGTAAAAAAATAGCTAAATATATTCATGACAAGAATATTACATTTGAGGAGTATTATGTTAGATTCATTGAACCTAAATTTCAAAAGTAGTATCATCAATAACTTTAAAATTAGTTTTATATTTTAGATACCTAATCAGTCTAAACATTGCCTCATCCTTCTTTTTAGCCTCAATCATAATATCAATATCATAGTTATAATTTTTAATAATCTTTAAAAATTCTAGAAATGAAGATGCATCAATATAATCATGATGTGATCTCATTTCTTTTTTTGTCTTGTTTTTAGGAGATGAAAAATGAATCTTAGGATTTATATTTTCCCAACTTGAAAAAATAATATCTAAATATTTTTCTATATTTGAATCTGTATGATTACACATAAAATGATGATAATCTAAGACTATTGGTATACCTAGTTTTTCATACAAATAAATACAATCTTCTATTGTGAAAATTTTATCATCATTTTCTATAACAATAGAATTTCTAATACTTAGTGGTAATTCTTTAAAATTTTTAATAAATCTTTCTAAAGCTTTACTTTTACCAAAGACATTACTACCTACATGTAAAACCATAACTTTCTCTTTTATTCCTAAAGCATCTAAGATATTATAATGATATTTTAAAATTTCAATTGAATTGTTTACAGTTTCTTTATTAGTACTATTTAAAACACAAAATTGATCGGGGTGAAAATCAAGACGAAGATTGTTTTTCTTTATAATATTTCCTATTTCTTTAAACTTATCTTTATATTTTTCTAAGTAATCAAATTTAACATCTTCTTTTGTAGCAAGAGGAATTAGTTTTGACGACATCCTATAAAAATGAATATTATTTTTAATATTATAATTTATTACCTCTTCTAAATTATTTAAATTACTTGATATAACTCTATCTAATTTTTCTAAATCTTTTGTTTTTAAATACTCACTATAAGTATAAGTAGAAGATGTTGTTATATCTAAAGTTTCTGTAATACATGCATATCCAAATCTTATTTTCATAAAAAAATCACCTATTATTAAGATGATTTTTTATCTAATTTATATTCCAAAAACTTATAAAAATAATAAAGTAATGTGTACTCGGACCAGAAAAAGAATAGTAAGTTACTGACTTGAATAAATGAAAGTAAAGTTTCATTTTTATACAAATTACTAGCAACTGATAAATCTAAGTTTTCTGTTACAGCAAGGGAAGCCACACACATAAAACATAAATACATAATAGAAAGTACAATAGAATTAACTATTTTTTTTGAAGTCGACATTTTTTTTGACACTATTGTTACAATAATCGCGATAGTAACTAAAATCATTATAAAAAAATACATTATCATAGATGGAAAATAAATATAACTAAGTAAAAATTTTATAAAACTATCTATACAATACATTGCATAATTATGATAGCTAACTGCAAGTCCTATCACAAAAGCTAAACATAAAACAATAGATCCTATTTTAACTATCTTATTATCTTTCTTTATATTTAAGAAAGTAAAAAGAAATAAAATAATACTTAATAATAGTAATTCAATTCCCATAAAAGATGAAAATATGTATTTAAACATAATAGTAATTTTATCTATTATAGTCATTTCCATTATAAGTACCTCCTTTTTAAACCCTTTCTAAAATATAAATTGTTTGTTCTGTATCACTATTTTTTGTACATGTAATCAAAGTAAGAGTAGTTTTATCTAAATTTCTGTTAATTGTAGCAGTTCCATTTTTAGGAATATTATATATATTTACAATTTGATATTTGTATGTTGTTCCTTGATATGTAACGTAGGCATAATCACCTATTTTTAATAAATACAAATAGGCAAAGTAGGAAATATAAGCATCACCGGAATGAGCCATTAAAATTAAATTTCCTTTATCAACATCTGGCATAGTAGAGCCACCTACTACTGTTACATTATAATTGATATTATTATATTTAGACTCAGTTCCATAAAAGCCTCTTTTTAAACTAATCCTTGGAATTTCAAGAACTCCTAAATATTTACTATAATCAATTTTATACTGTTTTTTTTCTTCTTGGACAGGTGTAGAATCTTGTGGAGATTTTACTTCTTCTTTTTTTAATTCCATTGCATCTGGCAAATTATCTATTATTTCTTCTATGTTCTGGTCATCTTCTTGGGAAAGTTGCATATCAGAAAATAGACTCATTTTTAAATACATAATATGATTATATGATAATAGAAAAACACCTAATATTACAAGTAAAGAGCCAAATAAACATATATGACTCTTTTTCATTTTTTTTATATTAAACTTGTTCTTTTTTTGTTTTAACATTTGCATATATTATTCCAATTCCAGTTATTAGAATTAAGAATCCTACAAAATAAATTGAATTTGCAATAGAACTAGCAGTATCTGGAACAACTGTTAATGAGACAGATGCCGCTATTTGTTTTGTTTCAGGTCCTACTAATACAGAAGGTTGATGTTTAGCAGTAAGATCTACATATCTATATGCAGAATTGTATGTTATATTTGCAGAAGCATTAATAGTAAATTTAGGTCCACTTTTTGCTGCTTCTTCACTTACTACTACATATATTTTTGTACCAGCAGCTATGTTATTTAAGTTATCTGTTATGTCATTTCCTGCTTCAGTATATACTCTAACACCTTGAGGTGCTCCACTAATTGACAATGAGAAATTAGTTATTTTTGCTTCACTATTTGATGTAGCTATACTTATTAAACTACTCTTATAACCACCATCAATTTTAGACCAGCCATCACTAGCAACAACTGTTAATGTTGCATTTGCAGGATCTTGTACTGACTTAGCTTGATCAATAAGTTTTTGAACATAATCAGTCCATAATTTATCTCCAGATAAAATGTTACCATTATGTTTAATAACATCACAAGAACTATCTGTTGATGAATCAGGATCTACTTTTACTGAATATTTCAAATCTTTACTAGTAAACTTTTTAGAACTTGATGTACCTTGAAATCCCCAAATTGCTTGTTGTGTAATCCAAGTATTAATCATATCATCAGCAGTCTTTGCACAATAATTTGCCACGTTCATACTATCTGTTGCAGCAATACCAGAAATCAATGATTTTGTTGGATGAGAATTTAATAGAATATAAGCAATTCCATATTCCATTCTATTTTCTTTTGTCAAAGTATCTTCACCAAGTTCTTTATTATTTTCATCAGAGCAATATAATTGATACTTACTTGTACTATCAACAGCTCTATATATATAACTTGAATCTGCAGCATCATTAGCTGATTTCATAAATACATATCCTGGCTTTCTAACTACCTTATCTGGTAACTCATTTGTAGTTGTAGTTAATGCTCTAGCATCATTTGTTAATCCAAAAATTGATAAAGCTAATGTCGTTACTAATAATAATTTTTTCTTTTTCATTTTATCCTCTACCTTTCTTATCTTACTACCAATAGTATAACATAATTTTTTCTTTTTAAAAGAAATATTTTTAAATTTTACGTAAATTTATTCGATTGTAAAAATATTTTCTATATTTTCTAGATTTATTTCTTTATTCATATAAATGGTACACAAAGTATCACCTTTAGAAACTTTATCATTTACAAGTTTACTTAGTTTTATTCCAACACTTGGATCAATTATATCTTCCTTAGTTTGTCTTCCAGCCCCTAAATTAACTGAAAGTTTTCCAATTTCTAAGGCATCAATTGCTTTTAGTGTTCCTTCTTTTGAAGATTTTATTTCTTTTGTTTTAGAACTTACTTGAAGTTTTTCTATATCTCCATGTTGTCTTTTGACAAACTCTAAAAATTTTTGATAAGCTTTTTTTGAAGATATTGCTTCTTTTACCATTTTTTCTGCTGCTTCTAAACTAATATTTAATCCCATACTTACCATATTAGAAGAAAGTTCTATACATAAATCTGTTAAAGCTCCAACTTCATTGCCTTTTAAAATATCAATAGCTTCTAACACTTCAAGTGAATTTCCAATACTTCTACCTAAAGGGTTAGACATATCAGTTATCAAACATCTAACCTCTCTACCATAAAAATCTCCTATTTTTTTCATTAATTCAGCCAGTTTTTTGGCATCTTTCAAAGTCTTTAATAAAGCTCCTTTACCCACTTTAATATCAATTAAAATTTTATCAGCTCCACTAGCTATTTTTTTACTCATTATACTTGTAGCAATTAACGGAATAGATTCAACCGTTGCGGTAACATCACGTAAAGCATATATTTTTTTATCAAGAGGAGTTAAGTTAGCTGTTTGAGAAGCCACTACAATTCCAATTTCCTTAGCTTGTTTTTTCATTTCTTCTTCACTTAAATTAGTAGTAAAGCCTGGAATAGATTCTAATTTATCAATGGTTCCACCTGTAAAACCTAAACCTCTTCCACTCATCTTAACAACTGGTACATTTAAAGATGCTACTATCGGGGCAATTACCATTGTTGTTTTATCACCAACTCCACCAGTTGAATGTTTATCAACTTTAATACCTTTTATATCAGATAAATCTAAAGTATCTCCACTCTTAATAAAAATATCAGTTAAATCAAAGATTTCCTTATCAGTCATTCCTTTAATACAAATAGCCATTAATAAAGCAGACATTTGATAATCACTTATTTTCCCTTTTAAATAACCATTAAAGAAAAACTCTAATTCTTCCTTTGATAAAATCATTCCTAATCTTTTTTTATTAATAATATCAACAATCACTATAAAATCTCCTTTCTAAAAACATTAGTTTTTCTTATTTCAAAACCTTTTTTACTATATAAGTATCTAGCAGCCTCTCTTTTACTATTTGATGTTAATTCAATATATGAAATATTATTTTTCTTACAATATTCAAAAACATAATCAAGCATCTTAGAACAAATTCCCATATTGCGATAAGACTCTAATACACAAACATAATTAAGATAAATATATTTAATATCTTCAACACTATTATATAATTCATTAATTACTAAATAACCAACAACCTTCGAATTATCTTTTGCAACTACTTCCTTATTAATACCCATATTCTTTTTCTTTTCTAAATTATAAACTTCCTTTAACAAAATATTAAGTGATTCTAAGTCACTTTCTTCATAATCTTTTATTACAATATTATCCATATCATCACTATCCTATTCTAAAAATATTATAACAAAAAAAACTATTTAAAAAAATAGTTTTTATCTCATTTTCATATCAATTAATTCTACAAATCTTTTAGGATTTTCAATTACCCTTTTGTAAAGATTAGTATGCTTTCTTATTTCTTTTATGAATTCTAACTCTTCACTTGCTACTGACATGCCATACTTTTCATTGGTATCAGCAACAACATATTCATCGCTACCTAAGAAATAATTTATATCTACTTTAAAAACATCAGCGAGAGCAAGTAACGTTTCTAAAGTTGGAATTCTAGTTTCTTTTTCATAACAACAAATACTAACTTTTGTTACATTAATTAACTTACCAAGTTCTTCTTGAGTCATTCCATTTTCTTTTCGTAAAGATTTTATTCTTCTACCTAAAAGCATTACTTCACCTCTAATCTTTACTAATAGTATTGATAATTTTAATTATAAATATTACAAAAGATTTTGTGGTAAAAGTTAACTAATAATTAATTTTGTGGTATTTCTGATTCTGTAGAGTTATTCTTAGATGTTAAAAATGTAACTTTTTCTGCTACTACTTCTAAGATATTTTTCTTAACTCCAGCTTCTTCAACAGCTCGTGATTGAACTCTACCCTTAATTCCTACAATATCACCTTTGTGACAGTATTCAGAAGTATTAATAGCAACATTATCCCATAAAATACAATCTACAAAGTCAGTATCATAAATTCCATCCATATTCTTAAAACTTCTTGGAATAGCTAAGCCTAAATTTGCAATTTTTTTACCACTATCTGTCTTGTTGATTTTAACATCTCTAGTAAGTCTTCCTACTAATACAATTTGATTAAGCATAATCTTCCTCCTTTCATGGATGGTATAATAACAAAAACTAAATTTAATAACAAATGCCACTTTTTAATAATTACACCCAGAAAAATGGGCAAAAAAAATAAATTCATTATAGCGAATTTATTCTTTTAATACGATAACTTTAAATCAAAAATTAAGTTTCATACTTTTATAAATTTCTTTTAATTAACTGATTTAATTCAACAGCATATTCCATAGGCAATTCTTCTCTAAATCTATCTAAAAATCCTAATACAATTAATTCTGTTGCTTCTTCCTCACTTAATCCTCTACTCATTAAATAAAATAAAGTATCTTCATTTATTTTAGAAACAGTTGCTTCATGTTCAATATTACTTGAAACATTACTACAAGTATTTACTGGAATAGTATCACTTTTAGAAATATCATCAAGAATTAAGGTATCACATTTAACCATGGCTTCACTTGATAAAGCTCTCTTTTTAATATCAACTTTACCTCTATAAGTTGCATTACCACCATTTTGTGCAATACTTTTAGAAATAATATTACTTTTTGTATTTTTTCCAAGATGAATCATTCTTGCTCCTGTATCTTGAATTTGTCCACTTTTTGCAACACCAATTGTAATACATACACCTGATGAATTGTCTCCTTTTAGAACACAACAAGGATATTTCATAGTTATCTTAGAACCAATATTTCCATCGATCCATTCCATTACACCATTATCTGAAACCAAGGCTCTTTTAGTTACTAAATTATAAACATTAGTAGCCCAGTTTTGGATAGTTGAATAACGACATTTACTATTTTTTCCAACATAGATTTCAACAACAGCAGCATGAAGTGATGACTCACTGTAAGTTGGAGCTGTACATCCTTCAACATAATGAAGAGATGAATTATCATCAACTATAATCAATGTTCTTTCAAATTGTCCCATGTTCTTACTGTTAATTCTAAAGTAACTTTGAAGCGGTCTATCAAGATTAGTATTTGGTGGAACATAAATAAAACTACCACCACTAAAAACTGCTGAATTTAAAGCTGCAAACTTATTTTCATTCATGTTAACAATTTTTCCAAAATACTTTTCAACAATATCCTTATGTTCCCTCATTGCTTGTTCAATAGACGTAAAAATAACATGCTTTTTTTCTAACTCTTCCAACATATTGTGGTATATTACTTCACTTTCATATTGAACGCCCATACCACCTAAATGTTTTTCACTTTCTAAAACACCCAAGCCATCTAACTCATCAACAACAGGCTTTAAAACATTGTTCCAATCACTTTCAATTTTTTTATCAGCTTCATTACTTTTATAGTAAATTATATCATCATACTTTAAATCTATTGTAGGTCCAAACTTTGGATTAGATTGATTTTTAAAAGATTCATAAGCCTTTAGTCTAAAACTCTTAATCCAATCTTCTTCTTTTTTGATTTCAGAAATTTTTTCTACATTTTCTTTTGAGATACCTACTATTTCCATATCTATCACCAATTTCTATTTTTATTTTTCATATTCTTTTATTATATTTATAACAGCCCTACTAGGAAGAAGGGCACAAGTCTTACGATTAGGTTGAAGATATATCTCATCATAAACAAGTAATTCTCCAAGTACATCTTTATCATATTCTTCTTCATTGATCATATTTTGATAATTAGTAATTATGTTAATTGCATCACTTACTTTTTTACCAATTAGACTCTTAATTATAATACTAGTAGCAGAAGTACATATTGCACATGCTTCTCCATCAAAAACAATATCTTTTACAACATCATCTTCTATTTTCATCATCATATCAATATTATCAATACATGAATCGTTATTAGTATTTTTCTTAATATATGAATTATCATCTACTAGTCCTCGATTAACTGGATTTTGATAATTATCTAATATTATTTCTCTTCTTATTTCTTTATCCATTTATATCACCACTTTAAAAATATCTTCACTTCTTTTTAATGCTTCTATCAAAACATCAACTTCTTCTTTTGTATTATATAAATACAAACTAACACGACAAGTGTTTTTAATATTTAATTCATCTTTCAATACTTTAGCACAATGATTACCAGCTCTTATTGCGATATTATAAGTATTCAAATAAATTGAAGTATCTTGTGGAAAAACACCTTTAACATTAAATGATACTATTCCACTTTTACTGTTTTTATTATATAAAACTACATTAGGAATTTTCTCTAAGTTTTCTATTAAGTATTTTTTTAAGCCATATTCATGTTCATGAATTTTATCGACCCCTATACTTTCAATAAACTTGATTGCCTCTCCAAGTCCAATTACCTCAGCAATTGGTGGTGTTCCAGCTTCAAATTTGATAGGAGTTTCTTTTAAAATGTAAGTTCCGTCAACTTCAAAACTTTGATTCATACCTCCACCATATTTTAAAGGCCTCATTTCATCTAGTAATTCTTTTTTACCATATAAAATACCAACCCCTGTAGGTCCTGTCATCTTATGCGCAGAAAAAGCAAGAAATGAAACATTAGAATCTTGAACATCAATTTTGATATGAGACGCACTTTGAGCAGCATCAACAACAAAATAAATTCCTTTTTCTTTGCAAATTCTACCTATTTTACTAATATCCCTAATGTCCCCAATTACATTAGAAACATGAGCAACTGAAACAACCTTTGTCTTTGGAGTAATTGCTTTTAGTAAATTTTCAATAGTTAATTCATGATTTTCATCTAATTCAATATATTTAACTTTACCATGATGCTCTTCTTCAAGAACTTGCCAAGGTAAAATATTAGATGCATGTTCTGCTTTTGTAATTAAAATTTCATCATCACTATTTAATTTATATCTGAAAAAACCAAAAGCAACCATATTTAATGATTCAGTTGTACCACTAGTATAAATAATTTCATCACTACTAGAAGCATTAATAAAGTTTTTTACAATATTTCTAACTTCATCGTATTCACGATTAGTAACAGTCGCATTATTATAGTCTCCCCTATGAATATTAGAAGTATATTCTGTATAATAAGAAACCATCTTATCAACAACACACTTAGGTTTTAAAGTAGTTGCCCCATTATCAAAATAAATTAGATTATTTTTAAGTATTGGAAAGTCATCCCTATTCACAATTAATCACCTTCATTTATATTTTTAATCTCTTTTTCTAAAGACTCTATATCCTCATTGCTAGAAGAACCATTAATTAAAAAACTCTTAATAAGTAAATCATAACTTATAGTTCTAGATAGCCCTCTACTCATTAAATAGAATAAAATTTCATCTTTAAATTTACCAATATAAGCAGAATGAGATGATGAAACATTATAATTATCTATTAATAAGTTAGGTAGAATTGTACTATCACCATCAACTAAATTTAAGATTTGATTTTCCTGATTACAAATACAATTATCGCTATTTTTAAACACTTTTCCTGTAACATTAAAATCAAGTTTTTTATCAAAAACATTAATACCATGATTATAAATGTTACTAGAAGTATTTGAGACATTATGATTTACTAAAATATTATACTTATGATTTTCATAGTTTATTGTACTATAATGATATTCTACTTTAGCATTATTTCCATTTAAATTAATAGTAATATCATTATTAATGTTTATTCCATATTGATAAACTTTTAAAGTGGCATTATCTTCTACATTATAAATAACTTCTTGGTCCTTCTTATCAAATAAGTGTAGTTCTTTTTCTTCATATTTAAAAGTAGTTATTTCTTTCTTAATATCTATATCTATTTTATTCATACTAATCTTCACTACTCACTTCATTTGTACTATGATAGCCACTTCTTTCAGTTTCGATTGCTAAATCCATGCCACCTGTTTTTTCAATTTTTCCATTATTCATAACATGAACATAATCTGGTTTAATATATTCTAAAATTCTTGGATAGTGAGTAATTATTAAAACTGAAACATCTTTATTTTCTTCTTTATATTTATTAATATTTTTACAAACTATTCTTAAACTATCAACATCAAGTCCTGAATCTATTTCATCTAAGATAATAAATTTAGGTTTAAGTATTTTCATTTGAAGAATTTCATTTTTCTTCTTTTCTCCTCCAGAAAAACCTTTATTTAAATGACGATGAATCATATTACTATCAAACTCTAAGTCTTCTAGAGCCTCATCAATGCCTTTAATAAATTCAAAATAATTAATATTTTTACCAGTTAGCTCCTTTTTAGCAGTTTTTAAAAACTCACTGTTAGTAACACCTTCAATAACTGTAGGATCTTGCATCGCTAAGAAGATTCCTTTTTTAGCTCGTTCATTTACTTCTAAATCTTTTATAGATTCTCCATTAAATAAAATATCTCCACTTGTTAATTCATATTTGTAGTTGCCCATTATTACTTTAGATAATGTAGACTTACCAGTACCATTAGGTCCCATAATCGCATGAACTTCACCATCATTAATATTTAATGATAAACCTTTAATTATTTCTTTATCTAAATCTTTTACTTTTACATTAATATTTTTTATCTCTAACATATTATCACCATTTCTATTTTATCTTTCTTTTTATAAAAATTTTGTATTATTTTAATACTCATCTAAAAAACTATGTTTTTCTTCACCTTTTCTATATCCTAGAACACATTCTATATTGACATTATCTAAACTATTAAAGATATTGTAATCGATTCTGTCATTTTTCTTTTTTAATTCTTTAATTAGTTCTTTTACTTCTTTTCTTTTACTAGTAGTATCATCATTTTTTGCCACATTCTCAGTAAAGCGACAAGCACAGTTTAAGAAAGTTAGCTTATTGTAGTTTTTCCAAGAAATTATATCATCTTCTCTAACTAGATATAATGGTCTAATTAAATCTATTCCTTCAAAATTTTCACTGTGTAATTTTGGCATCATCGTTTTTATTTCTGCTCCATAAAGCATAGAAAGCATTGTAGTTTCAATAACATCATTAAAGTGATGTCCTAAAGCTATTTTGTTGCAACCTAACTCTTGAGCTTTTTTATATAAACATCCACGTCTCATCCTAGCACATAAGTAACAAGGACTTCTATCAACTGTATCAACTATTTCAAAAATATCACTTTCAAACATATCTATATCTAAGTTAAGAGTTTTAGCATTTTCTAAAATTAGATTTTTGTTAACTTCACTGTATCCTGGATTCATAACCTCAAAATAAAGTTCAAAATTAAATTTACCATGTCTTTTTAATTCTTCTAAACATTTAGCAAGTAGAAATGAATCTTTTCCTCCACTGATACAAACCATAATCTTATCATTTTCTTCAATTAATTTATAATCTTGAACAGCTTTTACAAATTTAGCCCAGATATCTTTACGATATTTTTTGATAATACTTCTTTCAATTTCTCTATATCTTTCCATACTGCTTCACCTAATATAATTTTTTAAACAAAGCCATTACCTCATCAATAACTTTTTCATCATCATTTTTTATTTTTTCAACAACACATGTGGATAAATGTGTTTTAAGTAAACAATTACCAAAACTTTGAAGTGATTTAGAAACAGCAGATACTTGAATTAAGACATCATCACAATTACGATCAAGTTCAAGCATTTGTCTTATCCCTTTAATTTGCCCTTCAATTACATTAAGACGTTTTATTAAATCTTTAGTTTCTTTTTCAGTTCTATGTTTTGAACGAATACACATCTTACAATTCTTACATTCTTCTTTCACTGCAATCACCAGGTTTATTATACACCCCTAGGGGGTGTCTGTAAATATATTTTTTCAAAAGAAAAAGATAGAATCTAAGACTCTACCATTATTTTTATTAAGCGCTCTTTTTTGTATATTGATATCCATCATCTTCGCCAAGATATCCAAACTCTATATTACTGTCTGAATCATTATTATCATTTTCTTTTTCTGGCGTAAATATTGTATTAGCTTCAGCTACAGCATTTCCTAAAGCTGTTATTCCTGCAACTTGTTCTTTTAATGTTGTATTTTGTGTTTTTAAATGATCAATAATCTCTTCTTGCCTAGAATTAGTTGACTTCAAATGATTATTTTCTCTAGTTAAATCTGTATTATCGCTACGGTATTTACTCATTGCTTTTCTTAAGGAAATTATTTCTTTTGTTTTCTCACTATTATCTTCTTTTAAGATCTCATTAGTTGAATTAAGAGTTTCTATTTCCCCTTCTTGTCTATCAATTATTTGCCTTTGTTTTCTATTTTCTTCTAATAATTTTTTTATTGTATTAGTAGCATTTATAATAACTGGATTACTAATTTCTTCCTCAAAATTATCTTCATAAGAATCTTGATTTGAATTTTCTTCTTGTTGTTCATTTAAATTTTCATCTACATGATTTGAATTATAATCTTCTCCACCATCTAAGTAGCTATCATCGGAAACATCAGTTTCTTGATTTAATTCAGTTGAATTATTTGATGTTTCATCATCTGAAATATCATTTAAAGAAGAATTTTCTGTTTGTTCAGAACCACCATCTTCTTCAAATACATCTGAATTATTATAATCAACTTCATTTTTTACTTCCTCAGTAGTATTAATATCATCACCTATATTTAATTTAACTTCTTCTGATAGCTCATTAGTTGGTTCTGATAATTCATTATTTTCAGATATTTCTTGTTGACTATCTATATTTGAAGTATCATTATTACTAACATTAACATCTTCTGAAGAAATATTTGATTCTTGATTACTCATTTCGTTATCTGTATCTAGTTCTGGTTTTTGAATAGATGGTATCTCAATATCTGGAATTGCTATATTTTCTGATTTTTTTTCTATTTTCTGTTCATCTTTCTTCGCTGTTTCTTCTAAATTTTGTTGATTTTCCTGAGACTGTTCCTGATTATCCATATTTATATCTGGTAATAAAGGTGCTTGGTTATTAAAGCTTTCATTTTGAATAGTATTTTCTACAGAAGACTCTTGTTGCTCAATTTGTTCATTATTACTTTCTTGACTATCAACTTGATTTGTTTCTTCTTGAGCTTGATTTGCTGCATTTGCATAAGGATCATATTTAGAAATAGGACTACCAACAACATTTTGACTCATATAATAAGCCCCATTACTTAATCCTATAAAACTAAAATAGTTATTTGCTAAATTAACTCCACTTGCTGTGAATAAAGCAGCCTCTGAAAATTGATTATCAAAAACATAACTACTATTTGAACCCATTACACTCTTCATTTGACTCTTTATAGTATCAGAAGTTTGAATAAGTTCAGCTGCTGATAATGGATCAGTTTGCTTACTAGCAGCATCCACTACAGATTGAGTAGTAGGTTTTGCTTTTTCTACCAATAACAAATCATCAGATAAAGCCTTAATATTTTTATTTTCAAAAGGAATTAAAACATTTCCATCCTTATCAATAAGACCTAATGATGTATATGGAGCATGGCCTATTCCTTCCTTTAATATAGGTGTAGAAATAATATTTCCATTTTTTAAAGTTCCATTTTCTATAAAGAAATATGTTTTACCATCATCAGTTTTTAAATATGTTACTTCAGTATCAGGAAATCCAGGATCCTGAACTTTACCTTTCAATATCTCCATCTCATACACCACCTTATTATATAAAGTATCATATCACATTTTTAATAACTTAACAATCACATTATTAAAATTTTTTCTAGTTATTGCTATATTGCTTTTTAGAACTCTTTTCGTTAAAATATAATTGGTGGTAGTTATGAATTACAAAAATAAATTAGTACTAGAGATGGGAATCTTTTTTATTATAGTCTTTGGTCTTTTTACTTATATAGTTTTAAACGAAAAAAAACACGTTATCTTACTTCCTAAGGTTGAAGAAAAACTTAATAAATACATAGATAACAATTACAGTAAAGAAAAAATTAATTTAAATATAGGTAAAGCCAAATATGATATAAATGATAAAACTTACAAAATAAAATTAACTAACTCTAAAAACAAAAATCTTTATTTTTATGTTAGTTATAAGAATAAGAAAATAACGTCTACTTATGAAAAAGATTATAAAGAAGGAAAAACTCTTTATGAAAATTTTAATAATACTTATCAAAAACAGGTAAAATATAAAAATAGTAAGATTGTTTTTCAAAAAAAACTTAATAGTTATCCAAATACTGTTTATGAAAAAATAATTAACAATGAAGTAAAAAATCTACCTATATATAACACTACTACAGAGTTAACTGTTAAAGATCATAAGGAAGAAACACTTGTTAAATCTATTAATAAATTTTACTTAAAAATTAAAAAACTTTGTTATAATCCTAAAGAATATAATTTTACTATTGTTGATCAAAATGATCTTACTTTTATGGTAAAAGTGTCTAATTTAGATAATAATCTAATAGAAAATAACTTAAATGAAATAATACGTGCTATAATAGGTAATGACAAAAATATTATGAAGAAATATTCTATTAAATATGAATATTTAGCTTAGGAGGAGAAAATGAAAGATTGTCTTTTTTGTAAAATTATAAATAATGAAATACCATCTTCTACTGTTTATGAAGATGATTTAATTAAAGTATTTTTAGATATTAACCCAACTACTAATGGACATATGTTAATAATACCTAAAAAACATCATGTAAATGTTATGGATATTGATGAAGATGTTGTTAGTCATGCCCTTAAAGTAATTAGAGAAAAACTATATCCAATGCTTAAAGAAAATCTAGGTTGTGATGGTTTAACTATTGTTCAAAATAATGAGTATGGTCAAGAAGTAAAACACTATCACATTCATCTTATTCCAAGATATCAAGATGATTTAGTTAGCGATAGTTACAATAAAGAAATGCTTATTCCTGTTGAAGAAGTATTTGCTAGGCTTTCAAAATAGTAATTACTAAATCTATAAAAAAACAAACTAGTACCAAGTAAGTAATATAACTTGGTATTTTTTTTATTAATTTATCTAAAATTGGTTTCAATAAATATATGACTATTAATGACATAACACCCCAACAAAGACTTATTTCTAAAGAAATATAGTTACCATAATTAAATTTTAAATCACTATAATCCCAGAAAACTTTCCCTGTAATTACTTCAATTAAGTTTCCACCAATAAATTCAAGGGTTGTGAGAATTAATACTGCCAGTAAAAAAACTAAAATTATCTTTACCCATCTAGATATCTTTATTCTATTAAACACAAATCTCATAATAGCAATAATTAAACAACAACCCAAACCATAAATAGGTATCCATGGTCCATATAAAAAACCATTATTTAACTTTGGAAAAAACAGATATTTTAGAGTCGTTTCCATAATAAAACCTAAGACAGAGTATACTAAAAATACATTTAAATAATACATAATTTTTTCTTTCATAATATCACCAGTATTAATATGCCCCAAAAAAAGAGAATTAATTAATTCTCCTTAAGTTAGCAAGCAATACTGCTTCCTAAAATTATAGCAAGTAAGATATATAAAACAATTATAATTATATATCCTCCTCTATTACCATGACATGTATTTTCTTGGCAAGCCATTTAAAACACCTCCTTAAATATAAGCTCCTAAAATAATAATTAAAAGAATAAATAATACTAATATAATTGCAGATGATGAAACATAGTTACCCATATATAAATTTCCTCCTTTTTTTTATGGTATTCACATTATTTTATGGCAAAAGTATCATTTGTGTGATTATATCTATCTAATTTATTAAAAATATTTCGATTTCATTGCAGAATAAAGTTTTTTTTGTTATTATAAATAATTGATAGGAGGAAAATCATGAATAAGAAAAAAATTGGAGTTACTGCTTTAGCACTACTTACTCTTACAACTATTACAACAGGTTGTGGAAAAACAGCTAAACTAAAAACTGATGATGAAACAGTAGTAGCTTTAAAGAATAGTAAAATAACAGCAAATGCACTATATAAGGAATTAAAGAAAAATTCTGTAGAAAAATTAATTGATATGATAGATCATAAGTTATTTGATAAAAAGTATCCTAGTGATGATACTGAAAAGAAATCAATTGATGATCAAATTAGTCAAATAAAATCATACTATGGTGATAATGAATCTAATTATTTAGCAGCTATTAAATCATATTTTGGAGTAGAAAGTGAAGATGAATTGAAAAATAAACTTTCACTAGAATACAAAAGAGGTTTAGCTGTAAATGACTATTTAGAAGATAATATTAAAGATGATGAAATTAATAAATACTATGAAGAAAACGTTTATGGAGACATAAAGGCTAGCCATATCTTAATTTCAGTTAAAACTAAAGATGGAATGAGCGATGAAGAAAAAGAGAAAGCTAAGAAAAATGCTTATAAGAAAGCCCAAGATATCATCAAAAAACTAGATGCAGGAGAAAAATTCGAAGATCTTGCTAAAAAATATTCCGATGATAGTACAAATGCTAAAAATGGTGGTAATTTAGGATATTTTAATAAAGATGATATGGATTCTAATTTCTGGAATGCAGCTTTAAAACTTGAAAAAAATAAATATAGTAGTGAACCTGTAGAATCATCTTATGGATATCATATTATTTTAAAAACTGGTGAAAAGAAAAAAGAATCACTAAAGAGTATGAAAAAAGAAATTAAAGAAAAACTTGCTAAAGAAAAATTAAATAATGACAATACCCTTTATTATGAATCTTTAATTGAAATCAGAAAAGAAAATAAAATTTCATTTGGTGATAGTCAGTTAGAAAAAGCTTATAATGATTATATGGATAATTTAATTAAACAAGCTAAAGAAAATTCTAATTCTAGTAGTAATAAATAGTAAAAAGTAATCCGAAAAGTTGGATTACTTTTTTCTTTTTAAATAATATTTTCTAAGTAAATCAACTGGTATTACCGTAAATGATAGTAGAATTGTTATTAAGAATTCATTTAATAAAAGGCCATATGATCTGAACAAGCTTCCTCCATAATAAATTATTAAAATTTGAACTACTATTATAAATAAAATTATTAAGATAAATGGTTTGTTTTGCCTCAATGATGAAAATAAATTTAATCTTTCTGTTCTAGCATTAAAACTATTAAATATTCCTATAAATATAAATAGAGTAAAAAATGCAGTCATGAAGCATTTATAACTTCCATCCATTCTATAGAAAGTTCTAATAAAAGGATTTTTTAAGAAAAAAATACAAAGTAATGCTGAATAAATACCTGTGAATAATATTTCACCATACATATAAGAATTCATTATATTTTCATCTTTTTTCTTAGGTTTTTCCTTCATATATTCTTGTAATGGTACTTCATATGAGAAAGCTATACCTGCTAAAGTATCCATAATCATATTTATCCACAACATTTGAATAACTGTAACTGGTGTTTTTACTCCAATAAATGGTCCTATTATAGATAAGCTTATAGCGCATAAGTTAATAGTAAGTTGAAAAATTATGAATTTTCTAATACTTTTAAAAATTGTTCTTCCATAAAGAATTGCTTTTGATATTGATAAGAAATTATCGTCTAAAATAACAATATCACTAGCCTCTTTGGCTACTTCTGTTCCACTTCCCATTGAGAAACCTACATCAGCTTTTTTCAATGCTGGAGCATCGTTTACACCGTCTCCAGTCATTCCAACAACAAGTCCTAATTCTTCAGAAAGTCTAACTAACCTACTTTTATCCTGAGGAAGACTTCTTGCTACAACCTTCAACTTAGGAATTATTTTTTTTACCTTCTCATCACTCATTGTATTTAACTCATCACTAGTTATAACTAAGTCAGAATTAGATGTTATGATTCCAACTTCTTTAGCAATAGAATACGCTGTATCCTTATGATCTCCTGTAATCATTACTGTTTGAATACCAGCAAAAGTTACCGATTTAACACCTTCAATTGCTTCTTTTCTAATATCATCTTTTATATATAAGATACTAGTAAAAACTAAACTATCTTTGTTAATATAACTATTCTTCTTATAAGCTAAAAGAATTACCCTAATTCCTTGTTTTGTTTTTTCATCTATTTTCTTTTTAATTAATACTTTATCTCTAAAAGGAATTTCCATTCCAGTCTCTGATAAATAATAATCGCATTTTTCTAATAACTTTTCAGGAGCACCTTTAACATAAGTAGTTTTATCATTGTCAGAAATAGATACTTCTGAATATTTTTCTTTACTGTCAAACGGTTTTACTTTTTCTTTTTTATAAATCATCCTAGAATCCGTTTTTATAAAATTTAGTAAAGCCCTATCTGTAATATTTCCTCCAACTGCTTTATTTGCCTCATCATAGTAACTAGCATTATTATATAAGCAATTATTTTTTAGATGTTCATGTAGTTTTTTATTTTTCAAAATCTCTTGTTCTGTTCTATATTCACATAAATTACCTGTAAGAATACCAACTACTTCTAATTTTCCATAAGTTAATGTACCTGTTTTATCTGTAAACAATATATTGAGACTACCTGCTGTTTCTATTCCCACCATTTTTCTTACTAAAACATTATTTTTTAACATTCGTCTCATATTAGATGATAATACCAAAGTAATCATCATTGGTAATCCTTCAGGTACTGCCACAACAATAATTGTAACACTCAAAGTTAAAGCATACAAAATATTGGCAAATAATACTGGAAAATTAGTAATTGTATTTATTATTTGATGTAATTGAAAATTATTTTTAATAACTATTTCAGAAAAAAGATAAGAAAAACTTACTAGAATTGCCCCAATATAACCTATTTTACTAATTACTTGGGCTAATTTTTGTAATCGAAGTTTCATTGGACTATCTGGACTCTTTTCTTGCAATTCTTTTGCCATATGTCCATAGAAAGTGTCATCTCCTACCTTTTTTACTAACATAAAGGCCTCTTTTGAGTAAACAACTGTTCCTCTAAATACATTTTTATCATGATTTTTAGACTTTAAAACCTCTCTTGTTTCGCCATTAATACTTGATTCATCTACAAAAATCTCACCAGAAATAATTTCACCATCTGCGGGTATTTTATCACCAGTTTGGAGAATAACTACGTCACCTACTACAACATCATCTATTAAAATTTCCTCAATATGGGAATTTCTTTTTACTCTGCATTTAATCCTTGAAGATTCTTCTTGTAATTTTTCAAACGCTGCCTCACTACCATATTCAGATATAGTAGAAATAAAAGATGCTACAAATATAGCAATTACAATTCCTATTGTTTCAAACCAATCAAAATCATGAAATAAAAATAATGTTTTAACAGCAAGCGCGATAAGTAAAATTTTAATAATAGGATCTCCAAGAGACTCTAAAAGTAATTTAAAGAAACTATTTTTCTCTTTCGAACTTATTTGATTAGTACCATATTTTTTTCTGTTTTCTATTACTTCTTTTGAACTAAGACCATTAATCATAATTTTCCTCCTAGGAAAAACTATGAATTTTATTTTTATTTATGAATAACTTTCATTTCTTCGACAAAAGTGGATAAAAAAAAGACTATTTCTAGTCTTCTATCATTATAACTTTTTTGGTTTCTTTCTTTTCTTCTTCTTTAGGAACTGAAATTTTTAGGATACCATCTTTAAATTTAGCTTTAATATCTTCATCTTTGATATTGCCAACATAAAATTGTCTTTCACATTTTGAATAACAATGTCTTTCACGACGAACGTATTTTTTACCATCTTTTTCTTCACTATCAGATTTCTTTTCTGCAGATATTTTTAAATATCCATCATCAAGTTCCATATTGATATCTTCCTTTTTAAAACCTGGGACATCCATTTCGATAACATAATTATTATCTTCTTCATAAATATCACATTTCATCATTTTATCTAATTTTTTTGGAGATTCAAAGTCATCAAAGAAATTATCAAAAAATACTCTACTAGGTAGCACTATTATCACTTCCTTTCTATAGACAATATTAGCACTATTTTTAGCACTTGTCAAGTGAGTTTGCTAAAAAATAAAATATACTACATTTATATTATCTTTAATATGTAATAACTTTATTCATATAATTGTGAAATTTTCTTGAATTTTATTTGTTTTTATAGAAATATGTACTAAATTATGATATTCTTAACATGGAGGTAAGAGTATGAAAAATAAATTGGTATTTTTAGTAGTTGGTATTTTTGGACTTACTTTATTTGTAACACCTAATATAGTTAGTGCTAAAACAGAAACTACTGATTTAAAAGAAACTGTAAAAGAAGAAATTGAATTATTTAAAAGTGCTGATGGATATGAAGACTATGTTAAGCAATTAGAAGAAGCTGATTTATCTAACTATGAAGAAAGTAAAGATAAAGTAAATATTTATTTCTTCAGAGGTAGTACTTGTAGTCATTGTTTTGAGGCAACTGTTTTCTTTGCTAATATTGCTCAAGAATATGGACAATACTTCAATTTAAAGGCTTATGAAGTATGGAGTAATAATGATAATGCTGCACTTATGGAAAAAGTTGGTAATAAACTTGGTGATGATGTAAGTGGTGTTCCATATATAGTTATAGGTAAAAAATCATGGACTGGATATGCTAGTTCATATGATGATGCTATCAAGTCTGAAATAAAGAGTCAATATGATAAAAAAGTAAGTGACAGAGACGACGTTGTTAAAAATCTAAACGTAAAAGATTCCACTTCTTCATCTAGCGATGTAGTTGCACTACTAATAATTGTTCTAGCAGTTGCTGGAATTACTACTGGAATTGTTTATACTAGAAAAAATGCATCATAAAAAGCAAAGTAAAATTTGCTTTTTTTATTTTATTATTAGTTGTTAAATAGTAGCGACGAAATTATTACCAACAACTATTTTATCCAGTAATGTTAAATAATATTTCATGCTAAAAAACTAAAAGTTTATAATATTATATACAATCATTTTGATAACTAAAAAAACTCGTGCAATATTACAAAAGTTTCCTAATCATTCTTTTCATACGTCTTTATAGTTTGAATAATTTGAAATAATCCATCGCTATAGTTCTTACTAAGATCAATATATTTCTTTGTTTGAAGAATTTTGGGTATTTCGCATTCTTCAAGCTTAACTGGTATTATTTTAATTTTGCCTGAATTTATTTCATCCCACAACATTGTTTCCCATTCCTTTGTTACCCAGTTTGATTTCACTGAGTTATTTGATAAGAATAGTAATACAAATTCACATTCTTCTAATCCCTTATTTATTTTTGATGTAATAGATTCTCCTGGTAATATATCGAAAGCATCTAACCATGTACTAATACCTTTTTCTTGTAAATCTAATGCTACAGATATGACTATTGATTTATCAACAGATGAATGAGAAAGAAAAACCTTCTTATTTTTTAGTTGATTGGACTCTAGATAATGTTCAAATCTATTATATATTTCATAATCAATCAAATTTTTCTCCTCAATTAATTTTAATCTTTCAGAATCTGAAACACCTTTCCATAATTTAAGGGTAATTTCAGATTGCCTCCTTTTTAAATCTTCAGTGTTAAAATCATCAGTTATGTATTTATGTTCAATATAATAATATTTTGAGTTATCAAACATTTCTCCAAAATATATTACTGATTTTTCTATACCATCAAAATCAGTATCCTCATCATCATAATAACCAAATCTTCCCTTAAATTTTCCTCCAGTTATTTTTACCAATCCATAATTTCCTATATAACTTTTCATTATTACACCTCTTATTACAATTTTATTTATATGATTATTTACCTTTTATAAGTAGAGATAATATATTTTAAAAATATTTGTCTCTTTTTACGACTTTATTATATATAATAATAATTTTATTTTCAAATCATTCCTATATAAAAGGTAATATTTTTCAAGAAACAGGAAAAATAAATATTATAATACATAATAAAAAATCAAGTTCATAATGAATCTTACATCATTTGTCCTTGATTTTATATCTACTCATAAATTCTATTCCTATCTTATTATTAGTTGTTGTCCAATAGTTAAATATGTTGATAATAGATTATTATCACTAATAATTTTATCTACAGTAGTATTGTTTTTTTGTGCAATAGACCATAGAGTATCACCCTTTTGTACTGTGTAGACAATTTGGTTTGTAGGTGGTATTTTTAATTGTTGTCCAATTTGAAGAGTTAGTGATGACAAATTATTATAATTAACTAAATCATTAACTGAAACACCAAGTTTTCTAGCAATAGACCATAAGGAATCTCCCTTTACAACTACATAGGTGTCAGAAGTAACATCATCTTGAGATGGTATTCTTAACTTTTGACCTATTGTAATCAAATTACTGCTTAGATTATTAAGTTGTTTTAACTCATTAACAGATATACCAAATTTATTTGCAATTGACCATAAGGAATCTCCCCTTACAACTGTATAATAGTCACCAGTAACTGTAGAAGTACCTGGAGCTGTATATGGGGTATTTGTATAGTCAGCAATTGCTTTTACAACACCTTCAGCATATTTATCTAAATCTGATTGAAGTTTTCTAAGATCTCTTTGGTTATCAATAAAACCATATTCAATTAAAACAGATTCCCTTGGAGAAGTTTCTCTTATTATATAATAATAATCCTTGTTAGGATTTTCTGGTAATCTTCTTTGATATACTTTTCTTTTAATTTGACCAGCATCACCAATATTATTTAAAATCATATTAGCAAATGTAGGATCATTACGTAAGGCGTAAACCACTTCAGCACCTTCGCCACCTGATGAGTTTAGTTAGCATTATTGATTATTTTTCACAATATTTATACTTAGAAATAATTGCCTTAATCTACCTCTTCTAATATCCCTTCAATTAAATATTCATATAAAACATCACTTATTGTTTGAGAATACAATCCATCTTCAATATTTTGTCTTTCTGTAGCAACCTGACCAGTTCCATTCCAATATGCATATGATATTCTTGAAATTGAGTTTTTATCAAATGAGGAAATATCACAATTCCACATTCTTGTAACAATTTCCATATTACACTTTGCTACTTTAATGCACTTATCTAAATCTGTATTTGTAATTTTTAATTTGAATTTTTTCACTTTCGACAAATCAAACATTTTGGGATATAATCTGCTGGCCTTTTCACATGATTCATAGTCTCCAAAAGCATATAAACAAGAGAATCTAGATGGATACTCTTGTTTTCTATAAAATTCTAATATATATTCAACTTGATAACTATTAATTACATTCATCAAATGTGACGTTGGTGAAAGAAAAGTTGTTGAATTAGGAATAAAAGGTGCATATGTAATATTTCCCATAATAAAATCATTTATATCTATATTTGATATTTCCAAATTCTTAAAACCACCAGAAATTAATGAATTATTTAATTTATAGTTATGATAATTTATTTTACTATATATACTATTACCAAGGCCTATAAATACATAAAAAACTTTAGGACAGTTCTCATCCATATTTATTAATTTCATAAAAATATCCTCCTTTTATAAATTTACTATTTTTTAATTTTCTTCTAGTATATTTACAAATTTATTGTATAAATTATTGTTGTCATTATTTATCAAATCATCTTCTAACATTTTTTTACCCTTTCTTTTTAAGATACGCATTACACCAACTCTTATTAGAGCATGTCTGAGATTTTTTAAATATTGATTATAATTTGAAGTTACACTATTATTTTGATTTCTTTGAAATCCTCTTAAATTATTCTCTAGATTATCAAGAAATAACAATTCACTCTCATATCTTTTTCTCATGATTTCAACTATATTAAAATCAACAGGCATAATTCCATTAATCATGTTATCAATTGTTTTCAAATCTGTAATATATTGAGAATCTTCCATACTATCTTTTACTTCATCTAATTTTTTTATTATTTTTTCAATAATATCAACCATTTCACTTTCTCCTTTCTTAAATTTATTAATTACTATTATAAAACATAAAATCCGTAAAAAAACATAAATATATCAGAAAGCAAAAAATAAGCCCTAACTAGATAACTAGTTAGAGCATATATTAATCTTTACTATACTGATTTTTGCCTTTTCTACCATAAGTATTTCTTGCTAAATTTCTATTTTCATATTTAAAAGTTACCTCTGGTACAATATCATATTTAAAACATATAGTAATATTTCTATCTTTATCTATAACTATTTTATCTACTAATGTATCAATTAATTCTTTTTTTGGTTTATTTAAATCTAATAGTTTTTTTATTTTTTTAGTATAATCAGGCAAAATATTTGCTTTGTTTTTCATTTTATATTTTTTAACATTTTGATTTTCTATCTCTTCATTAATTTGTTTTAATTTTTGTTCAAATTCACTTGCTAATTCTTTATATGTATCTGCTGATATTACTCCATCACACCTATCATTGTATAAAATTTTTAATCTACCTGTAATCTTTTCTTTTTCTATTTGAAATTCTTTAACCATTTTATCAATGTTAGTAGTTTCATTGTGAATACTTTTTACTACTTCATCATTTAATTCTTTTATATTAAGTTCTTTTATTAATTTAGATATACACTTGTTAATTTGTTCTAATACTTGTTCTTCTAAATAATTATATGGGTAAAAATGAGAATAGCATCTACCTCTTACTGGATCTCTAGAATATCTATTGCAATTAACAGACCAATAATCTTGTTTTTTACGATAAAGAACGGTAAGTCTATTTTTACATTCTTTACAAAACAACTTACCTTCTAATAATCTTTTTTCTCTATTCGTTTTAACCTCATAATTTCTAGTATTCCTTTTTCTTAAAGTATTAACATATTCAAATGTATCTTTATCAACTAATGGTTCATGAGTGTTTTCTACTATAATCCATAACTTTTCATCTAATGTTATCTTCTTTTTAGATTTATAACTGACTTTAGTTTGAGTGTGCTGTACTAAATCACCAGTATATACTCTATTAGTTAATATCTTTTTTACTGTGGAGATATTCCAATTATCTCTATCAATTAATCTTGATGAATAATTAGTCTTTTTATATCCACTAGGTGTAATTACATTTGCTTTATTTAGTCTATTTGCTATTTCAGTAGGTCCAATACCATCAGCTCTCCATTTAAATATTTTTTTGACTATTGGAGCAGTATCTGGATTTGGTATTAAATGCCCCTTATCTAATGGATCTCTCATATAACCAAAACATGGTAAACTTCCAACAAATTTTCCATTTTTTCTTTTTTCATTTAATACATTTCTAATTTTTATTGAATTTTGTTTGCTATAATAATCATTACAAGCAATTATAAATGTTGATGAATCATTGCTAGCTTGATTTTTAAAACTATCATATGATTCTAATATAGATATAAATCTTATATTATTTTCTGGAAAAAATGTTTCAATATAATAACCAGTCATAACATGATCTCTACCTAATCTTGATAAGTCTTTTACTATTACACAATTTATCTTTTTACTGTTTATATCTTCTAACATACTTTGAAATCCAGGTCTTTCAAAATCGGTTCCTGAATATCCATCATCAACATATTCTTTAACTAAATTAAAATTATTATTTTTAACATAACCTCTTAATAACTCTTTTTGATTAATTACACTTTCACTATCAGATTCATATTTTTTATCTTTATCTTCTTGGGATAATCTTATATAGATTCCAACATTGAAATCGTTTGCCATTAAGTAAGTATTATACATTTATTTCTCCCTTTATCTTACTTAATTTGGTATTAAGACGTGTCCATAATAACAGCAAGATTAAGAAAGGACAAATCATTTTGTTTGTACTTCCTCTTCTTTTGATATTTGTTCGATTAAATATTTTAAAATAAGATCTTTAAATGAAATGTTATTCAAATAGGTTTCTTCCATAATCAAACCACCTATTTAAATTTATGTTTTTACTAGTATTATTAATATAATTATTAAAATTATTTATTATTAGATCAAATGTCGTTTGAGTATAAAAGGGCTAACCGTTTAGAATTTTTTTTAGCATGTCGGATGTAAACTTTTCTTTGATATCTATGTTTATTAGTAAATGTAACTTAAATGTTCTTAAGCAATTACCACCTTTCAAGATAAGATGATAATACATAAGAATCACCTCCATAAAACAGAAAAAAGACATAAGTCCTCTTTACATATTGTTTCTATAATATAATACGCCTAAATCAAATTCCGTAAGATTTGAAGCTACATATTTCAAATCATAATATCTCATCTTCTATAGTTGAATAATATAAATTATCCGTTTCAAATTTTAATTTTTCTATTGTCTTATTTATTATTTATTCAATCTTTCTCTAAAATAATTTTGAAGATCCTTATTAGTACAATAAATATAGCACCCTTTCATCCCTCTTGTCATTAAAGTTCTATAAGTATTCTTTATTATTTCATCGGAAATTCCATATTGTTCTTCTTTTGGATATAAGTCCAAGCCTCTTAGTGATGAATCAGTTTTTGCTCTTTTTGTATGATCCGTAATAATATGATCATCTTCATATCTCATATCATCTCCTATTATTACACCAACATAATCGAATTCTAACCCTTGTGTAGTATGGATGCAACCAGCTTGTTTTACCGTATTTTCACCTAAAGCAAATAATTCTCCACCATCTAGATTCCAACTCATTTCAAAATTATATTCAGGAATAACTATATCATTATAATCAGGATCTGTTCTATTTATTTTAGGCCAATCCCAACAATATCCAGCTACTATTCTAGATTTATTATTAATTTTATTTTTTTCTTCTATTGCATTTCTTAATTCATTAGGATCATCAAAAATTTTAAATTCATAATCAAAACCATCTATGTCAAAATTAGCAGTTTCTCTTATTTCTAGAACATTATCTAACCATGCAATATAACCGTCAGATCCATTGCATCTAAATTGACAATCTAACTCATATGTATATATGCCTGCATTCAATTGTTTAGCAAAATATTTAATTGTTTCTTCTCTACCAATATCTTTTAATGTTACTCTCTGATTTTCATCTAAAAAGAATATAGAAAATCTTGAAGAGTTAATTATTTCCTTCACCTGATTTTCACCGTGTCCAAAAAAATCAGATTTTTCTGTTAATCTATGTGCCTCATCAACAATTAAACAATCTATAGCATTGCTCTTTTCATCAACGAATTTACCCGATGATTGAAATAAATGGCCTATATATTTTTTAGTGAAATCCCCTCTGAGTTTATTTGAATATACACTTCTTGGAGTTGCACTTTTGGTAACGTAAAAACATGTCATATCTCTTTTATTTAACTCAACTAGTAAATTAACTGCTAAAACTGATTTTCCTGTTCCAGGTCCACCTTTTACAATAAAAACATTCTTAGAATTTGTTGATAAAGTATCAATAGCATACATTAACGCATATTCATATACAATTTTTTGCGAATCTATCATATAAAACTCTTTATTTCCTTTTAACATACTACCCAAATTATCCTGTAGCATTTTTGAAGGCCTAATTTTACCATTTTCTACTTCATATAATACTTTTTTATCATCGCCTATTTCAATATATTTCTTAATAAACTTTCTTAATTTTAAAACATCTCTTGCTGAAAAAATTGGAGCTTCCTTAACATATTCTTGATAATTACTTCTTAACAATGGATCGTTATCAGAAAAATAATAATTATGAAGAAAGGCACAAGGTCTTATATTAATTTTTTTATCTTCTACATTTGAATTATAATCTCTAATTAAATTTGCATATGTCATTGCCTGATAAGAAGGATGATTAACATCCCTTTTTTTGCTACCTGTATAGGTATTAACCTTATAAATGCCATCTACTTTACCAACTTCTTCACATTCATCCCATTGTTTCAATTCAACAATAACAACTTCATGAGAATCCTTTTTACTGTATCCAGACATCATAAAATCAATTCTGTTTCCCGTTGGAGGAATATTATACTCTATAGCTATCCCAACATTATTCGGTATCTCATCATCATCTAAAACACCCCTCATATATTGCATAGAATTTTTCCATGAATTATACTCCTGAATTGGTGGTTTTCTGTGAATTAATTCTATATATTTTTCTCTAATTTTATCAGCTATAATACCCAAATTTACTTCTTCAATAAAACTGGACTTTATTCCTTGATACACTAACATTTACTTCAACTCCCTAATAAAACTATAACTTATTATATTTATTACTTACACCCTTTGCTTTTTCCACAGGATACTTTTGTGCTGATATCTCCATTTTTTCTAATATAATCTGCTTTGGATCCACACCTATTTGTGAACATAATAAAATACAATAATTCATAACATCAGCTATTTCATATTTTAGTTCATCTTTGTCATAATTATTATTCCATTGAAAACATTCTAACAGTTCTCCGGCTTCTATAGAAATTGATTTAGCTAAATTTTCTGGCGTATTAAATTGTAGCCAATCTCGTTCTTCAGCAAATTCTCTGATTTTTTTAGTTAATTCTTCCATAAAACACCTCTTTTATCTCAATTATATCACGAAAATTGGTAAAATTTGGATTTGAACTAAAAAATTATAAAAAAAGAAATTGAATCCTCTCATTACACAATAAAAAAAGAAATAGTTTAATTACTTTTTATCAAACAATTCTTCAACAATTAAATCTCTTGAATGTAAATTATTATTTTTACCTAATAATAGATTTTCATAAAATTTAACTAAATAACTACTATCTTCTTTTATGTTTAAATAGTTATTAAAATAATTACTTCTTACTAAAGCATTTCTAAAATAAACTGATTTATCTTTAAACAGACTATTATCTACATTGTAACCTAAACTAATTAAATATTTTTCAATAAATAAAGCTGTAGTTCTAGTATTTCCTTCTCTAAAAGGATGTACTTGCCATATACTAGAAGAAAATTTAGTTATGTTATTAATAACCTCTACTATATTCATTTCTTCATAGTTTTTTTCTAATTCTTTCGATATATCATATTCTAATGATGCCGTTAAAGTAGTGCAATCTCCATACGCTACAGAATCATTATTAAGTATTTTTTCATGTTTAGAAAAATCTATTTTTCTAAATTCCCCAGCAAATTCATAGACATCCTGAAATAAAAATTTATGAACATATTTCAAATAATCAACTGATAAATTAAAATTATCTTTATTTAATAATTCAACTATTCTAGTAGATACAAAATCACATTCTAATTCATTATGATTTATTTCATTTTTATTTTCTTTTTCAATGTAATAATCTTTTAATTCTTTTTCTACTTCTTCTATTGTTAAATTACCTTCTACTTCTTCTTCCAATAATTTTCCTAAGTATTTAGAAGGTTTTAAATTATCTACTTTTTGTAATCCAATAGCCATATCCCATTGTAATTGTTTTACATAATTTCTAGATTTATATTGTTCTTCATATTCATTAACACTTGAATCTAATTCTCTTTCGCTCATAATTTAGTCCTCCTAACTATGTATAATTGTATCATAAAACACCTAATAATAAAACTTTTACACCAATCGCATTTTTAATAATTTAAAAAAATTTCTTTGGTGATATCTTTTAATTATATTCTCATCATTTAAAATTTATAATTTCATCATTTTATTATTTAATATAATTGTAAATTTTTGATAACTCAATTGTTAATATGTTATTTAAGAAGTGTGATCACTTAATTATTTAACATCATCTATACTAAATTTGTTTTTTACTTTATAAAATTTGCACAAATAAATATAACATTTTTTAATTGCTTTCTCTACTATTTTTACATCTTCAATAAATTCATTATATCTATAATTTTCATTTTCAGATAATAGATGAACATTATTATGTCTCTGAACAAATATATTATCCAGTTTTTTATAATAATTGCCTTTCATTTTATTATAAACATTTTCCAAATCAATGCTTGAATCTACTTTCTTGAAGTTTTCACAAGAAAATTTACTATTTTTTTAGTTAAAAAGAAAAAAGCAACATTTATTTTCTAAATAAATACTGTCTTAATGATGTTTACTATATTCCTAGATTAAACTATACTGTCTAATTTAATCGTTTAAATATAACCGTTTTAATACTCAATCAAATTATATAATGGTAACTGAACTCGTCACCTCCCGCATTTATGTGATTAGACACAAGTATAACATCTTCATCTCTACCATATAATTGATCTACTTTAGCAATTCGTTCATTTTTAGGTAAAGAAACATCCTCTGTCCTCGTCATCTTTGCAGGTATACCAAGCTGATTTAACCTATTAAATATATACTCAGCTGCTTGTAGGGTAAAATCTTTCTCCAAAATATTTCCATTAACTGCTCCACTATCAACGCCACCGTGTCAGGTATCGGTTTTCCCCAAAAACTACATATTTTATAAAATTTATAGGTTATATACTATAAATCAAGATTCCATTCAATCCTAATTTCTCTAGTATTCGTTTCTTTATTCAGCTTTCCAACATATATTCTCTCAATAAATTCATCTATAATTGTTTTATTAAGTTCTTTTATATTCTTGTATTTTTTTAGTATGCTTTCTATATCTACTGAATTTTCTTTTCTTATTTCTACATTATCTAACTCTTGTAATATTTCATTTAATCTCATTTGATAATTTTCTACTTCTTTAGAATAATCTTCTCTCAACATTTTAAAATCTTCATCAGTAAGAATTCCTTTTATTTTATCCTCATATAGATTTTTGAAATATAGTTTTTTTTCATTCAGTTTCTTTTCAATATTTGCTTTTTCTTTATTAAG
Organism: bacterium; assembly: GCA_030531905.1. Taxonomy (GTDB): domain Bacteria; phylum Bacillota_I; class Bacilli_A; order RF39; family UBA660; genus UMGS995. The sequence goes on from JAUNMG010000003.1 coordinate 42,402, forward strand.
GTTAGTAATTTTAGTTTCTTGTTGATTATCTTTATTAATCTCTCGTGTAATTTCTTCTTTTAATTTTGTTTTATTACACTTATCTAATAAATCGTTAATTGCGTTTAATACAAATTCCTGTATTATATCTAGTCTAATTGATCTATTATTATCGCAAGTGTGATATTTTTTATTGCCCTTACATTGTAAGTATTCCCTTTTTTCAATAACCCCACCTGCACATTTAATATTGCATTGATTTCTCATAAAAACTCTACCACATTCCTCGCAATAAACCTTCTGGCTTAACATATGAATTTTACCATTTTTCATTGGCTTTTCATGTTTGCCTAATCTTCTTTGTACTGCATTCCAAGTTTCCATATCAATAATTGCCTCATGTGTATTTTCAGTTCTACACCAATCTTTTTTAGGAACTTGTCTTGATTTATGATTTTTATAACTAATATTTGTTCTTTTTCCTTGCACTAAATTACCAATGTATACTTCATTACGAAGCATTTTAGCAATTGTATCAGGTGTCCAAATACCAGTTGTTTCATAATTAAAGTTGCAACACACAAAATTGCTACCAATAGATTTTTTATAAAGTGAGGGTGGTAAAATACCTCTTTCATTTAAAGATTCACAAATCTTATAATAACCAAGTCCACTATTATATTTATCAAAGATTTCTTTTACAACATAAGCAACATTTTCATCAACAATAAGTTTGTGTTTATCATTAGGATCTTTTAAATAACCATAAGATGCAAAACTTCCCATCCACATTCCATCTTCTCTTTTATTCTTTAAAGACCTTTTGATATTATCTGACAAATCTTCTAAATACCATTCATTAACAAGTCCATTTATTTGTCTTTGCTTTTTATTTGATTGAATGTTAGTGTCTGCATTGTCTACAATACTTACAAATCTAACTCCCCATTCAACAAACTTATTATGAAGATATTTTTCTATTACTTCCATATCCCTTGAAAATCTGCTTTGTGTTTTACATAAAACAGTATTTATACGACCACTTTCACAATCTTTAATCATTCTTTCAAAATCTGGTCTATAAGTTCCTGCTCCTGAAAAGTCATCATCTGAATAAATATCTATAACTTCCCAACCTTGTTCAATAGCATATTTTAATAGCATACTTTTTTGATTAGCGATTGACTCACTATCATCATTTTTGTTTTTCTTGAATCTATCCTCATCAGATAGTCTACAATATACACCTACCTTTTCCATTTGCTACACCTCAACTTTCGTGAGTTATAACAAACTGATTTATCAAGGTAATTATACTTCATTTTAAGAATTATTTAAAGCCACGCTTGTATTATTCTCTAAATTTAGTATTACTTTTAACAATTTCTTTGTAATTATATCTTCTAATTCCTCATCTGTTTTTATCAAATTATTCTTATATTTAAAACTTACATTATATACTACCTCCAATTTACTTCCCCCTTTTTTCATATTCTATAAATAATTCCCTCCTGTTCTATTGTTCATTCAAACACATCCTTTCTTAATTAAATTCACTTAATAACTCCTCCATTTCTTTCATTTCTTCTGGTGTACATTCTTTACTTTCACATCGTTTTCCATTCCATAACATTACACCATCTGAATCGTAACTAATTGTTGGTTCACAATTTTTAAAATTAGTATTATTTATATTATTATTTTTCTTTTTATAATCTTTTCTTTTCTGTTGGTAATTTTCTTCTACCATAACAGGTAAATTTTTTTCTGATACTTTGGAATTTTCTTCCATCACAATTTTAGGATTCATATAAATATGCCTATCTTTTTTTACATATTCAATATATATAAATCCTAATTTTTTTAACTTTGATAAAGAATTTGAGATTGTTTTAGTACCTACATTTAACTCTTTAGAGAAATAATCATTACTTGCGTAACAATATTCCTTATTATTAGATAGTGAGTTAATCACACCCATCACCAACTTGTCTGTTGAAGAACAAGATGGATCATTTAATACTATTCTTGGAACAGCTGTAAAATACCTTATGAATGCCATAGTATTCCTTTCTGTTAATATATAGTTTTTGGGTAATTAACCTATTTGGGTTAAAATTATAGGTACTAACATAAGCCTCCCATATCTTACTGTACCTTAATTCACAAGTGTTATTTAACAATCTTGTAAATGTATTTGATACATTCCAGAATCATATTCTTTAAATACCAGATACTTAAACTTTTCTAACTTTTCAAGATTTCTTTTTAATCCTTGATTAGTTATTTTTACAACCTGTTGTATTTCTCCAATATTTAAATCTGTAATGATTCTTTCAAATCCTTTTGTAAATATATATTCATATATAATTTTACATTCAGGTTTGATTCTTTTATCTTTAAGAATCTTTTCAGGTATTTCTAATTTCTTTATTTTCATTAGTTCCCTCCTTTCTTTTAAAATTAACACTTCACTTTATATTGTTAATTTTCGTTAACACCTATAATATACATCGTAATTACTATGCTGTCAACACTTTTATTAACATTTTTATTATTTTTGTTGATTTTTGTTAACACATATGCTATTATTAGTGTGTGAGGTGTATTATTATGCAAGAAAAAAAGATTGGCGAAGTAATTGCCAATGCTAGAGAAAATGCAGGTCTTTCTCAAAGACAGCTTGCAAAGGTTGCTAAAATAAGTAATGCTGAATTATCAAAAATTGAATCTGGTGAACGTGAAATACCAAATCCTAAAACATTAAGAAAGATAAGCAAATACATAAATGTTAATTATAATGAAATGATGAACATGATTGGTTTAGGAATGGAAGTAAGCACTTTAAATCCATTTATTAAAGATTACTATGATAAAATGAATCTAGATCAACTTAATGAAGCAGAAATGAATGTTTTTGGTAGTATAACTAATTCAAAACAATTAGTAGAATCGTGTAAGAAAAATTTAGAGAAAGATAACATATCAGAACAAGAAAAAGATTTATTACTACATACTATTGAAGATACTGAATATCAAATCAATACTTCAACTGCAATTATTGAATTAATTCAAACATTAAAGATAAAGGAGAGAAATAAAAATGCAAAAAAATAAAAATTTAATTAGGAATATTGCTATTGTATTATTAAATGTTTTATTAGTAGTTAGTTTAGTATTAGCGTTAGTTTTAAAAAATAATTTTGGGTATAATTTATATTGGGTTGCAACACCATTTTTAATGGTATTAGTTTTATCAGTAATTCAAAAATGGAGTGTTAGAGGATTAAATGCTGATACTCAAGAATCAAAAACAATACAAAGAGCATTTGATGATACTACTACATTATCAACTGTATTTTTTGGATTAATATATTTAATAATACAATTTATTGATTGGCAAAAAGAAAAAATAATAAATAATCCTTATGTAATAATTGGTTTCTTTATAGTAATGGTAGTTTATGAATTATTTACTTATTTAGCAATATATAACGCTAAAAAAGAAACTGCAAAATTATTAGAAAAAATATATAATAAAAAATAAAAGTCCTTTGCAAGTAATTGCATTGGACTTTTTATAACGACTCAGGGCTTCTAAAGATTCCTGAGTTCCAATCAATAAATATTTATCATAAATAATTGCTTGTGTCAATTATTTAGATAAATTTATTAAAAAATGCGTGGCACGTTTTGTCAGCTTTGCTGATGAAAGTGGCGATAGCATTTTTTCTTTTTTATGAAAACGAAAGTTGAATAAAAAAGAGTAATACCTTTGCTTACGAAGTTTGCATTGGTATTACTTAAAAGGGGTTTCAAAAGGGTATTCTCCCTTTGCACACTGATATTGGCGAGCCAATATCGTAGTGTGTTACTAACTTGTCTAAAAGTTAGTCAATAACGAGAATCCATTAGTTACGAAGTTTCTTTTGGATTCTCGCAAATTTTAATCTATAAGTTCTATTTTTGTTGTACCAATTTGTGCTGGATAACTTTCATTTATTAAACCTTCATAAGTTATTTTTACTTTTGAATCTATTTTGCAAGAGTTAAAGCCATCAACATATTCAATTCTAAACTTATCACTGGATTTATATTCTTCTTCTGTATTATCTGGTTTAACAATCATAGAATTTTGTTCACACTCAACAATTATTCCTTTAAATGTATGAACATCATCTTTTGAATTTAATTTGTCTTTCCCATCTGATTTATTACATCCAGTTAATCCTAATACCATAACCCCACAAAGTAAAATAGTTAATATTGTCTTTTTCATAATCAATCCTCCATTTCAACAAATTTACTATTTAAAGATTAAATTAATTTTATATAATTATTATATACTTTCATAAATTCAGAATGAGTATCAATAACTATCTCATATGTATTTGATCCTATTTGAATAATTAGTCCATCTTTTGCTTCTTGTATTGAAGTAATTTTCTCGTGTGGTTTATCAAAGCTTACATTTTGTGAAGAATAAATTAATCTTTTTGTTGTTAAATATAATGTACCAAAATATTTAGTCCTTTGAGTTTCTCTAATAGCTCTACTTCCACTTGCACCTGTTCTATATGAAATTCCTTTTGCTATTCTAATACTTACACCATTATTTCTACCTGTATAACCAGTTGTAATAGTCTTATCTTTAAATGTATATCCTTTATCCATATAACAACAAAATTCATTTTCTTCAAGATTTAAGTTTGGTGTGTTAATACAAGGCATATCCCCATTATTAATTTGCTTAATAACATCATAACTCATTAAAGATCCAGCTCCATTTATATGGAACAAATCTCTCGTTACAGCTATAACATCCTTAAACCATCCTATCATAAAAATTCCACCAGTAAATAAATATAATATACCCATACCAATTTCACCATTCATAAATTTATGGATACCAAAAGGGCCTCCAAATAAAACTATAAAGAAATCTCTTATTTTTTTCATATTATCTACAAACCTCACTATCTATTTTTAATTCACTTTTAACAAGATGCATTGGAATTAATATATCTCGCTTGCTTTCTGGAATATAATAATTTTTCTCTTTAGCAATTTCAAGTAAATGTTTCATTACCCTTTCCGCGTTTCTTCTTCCGCACCCTAATATCGATTGCAATTCTTTTATATTTATATATACTTTTTCCATCAAAACCTCCAATTTATTAAATCAATCCTTATAATTATTTTTCACTTGAATTGTATAAAAGGTTTATAGAATCTTGAATTCTCTTTATAATTTCTTTTTTCTTTTCTTCTGATGGTGGATTCATTACAACAACTTTAAGTTCTTTCTTTTGTTTTTTCTTTTTCTTCTCCATAAAATAAACTCCTTTACTTATTTTTTAACAATTCAAGCAAATCATCTTTAAGTAATATAAAATTATTATTTATTTCATCTAATCTTTTTTCTATTCCATCTATCAAACATTGATCCAATTTACCATTTTTATATGCAATAAGCCTATCTGGAATTATATAATAACTCCATTTGTTAACTCTTTTTATAGCATAGCCAATAGGTATTTTTTGTTCCCTTAAGCCTATAGCAACAGCCATTGGCGGAATTCCTAAATATTCTCCTGCTACTTTTGTAGTAATATTTTTAATGTTTCTCATATTATCATCTGTATACTTATTCATAAATCTCACATACTTTTTAATTTAAATATTTTAATAAATCATCTTCGCCAATAATTTGTATTGATTTACCTTTTTCATTTAACTCCATAGCTTTTTGGACTTTTCCACCATAGTTACCAAATTTCCAAGCTTCACTTCCTGAACCTCCAACTATTAAATAATTTAATTTAGAATTAACACCTTTACTAATTATTCCGCCTTTATTAACGATTTTATTTTCAACTTCTTCTTTTGATCCACTATTAAATGTACCTGTTAAACAAAAATTCATATTTTCAAAAATAATATCACTATCATTTTTATTTTCCTCTAAAGGATTAATAAATTCATTAAAAATTGATATTAATTCTATATATTCTTCATCACTAACTTTTCCATCAAGAAGAACGCTTTTTACTATATTATTTATTTTATCAAAAGGATAATTACCAATTAACTGTGTATTATCATTTAACCAACTATTGAGAGAATATATTTCTTCTAATTCTATTTTTTGATCCTCCATTATAGTTTCAATTATACTTTTCAATACTTGTAATGATTTAGTATCATCACTATAAACAACTTTCATACCAGTAGAACGATTTTTATTTTCAATGTAATTATATTCTTCTACATCATTTTCATCTATATCATAATTATCTTTTATATAATTAAAAATATCTAAACAAGCCATTGTATCAAATAAAGCATTGTGATGTTCTTCAAGTTTTATTCCTAAATAATCACAAACATAATCTAATTTATAATGACTTATATCTAAATATTTTTGTGATAATTTTTGAGTACATATTATTTTTAGTGTTGGAAGTATAATATTATATTTTTGCAATGTTTTAGTAATAACACTCAAATCATATTTAATACCATGACCCACAATAATACTATTTGTTAATATTTCTTCATTATCTTTCCAGAATTTATCAAATGTCAGAGAATCCTTAACCATATTAGGTGTAATTTTATTTACCCTCATATTTATTTCATCAAATCTATCTTCTGGATTTATCAATACATTTTCCTTTTTTACAACTTCATTATTTTTTACCTGAATAAAAGCTATAGAACAAATAGAATCTGCTTTTGTATTTGGATTTTCTATATCTAATACTATAAAATCTTTGATATTTAATTTAGTTTCTACCATAATTTACCTCTTTTCTAAATAAATGTATATCTTTTATCTTTTTTCATCTTTTCAATTTCTTCTTGTGTATAAAACCAACTAGATGTATCAATACCTCTTTGTTCGCAACTTCTAGCTATATCATTGATTGTATCGTATAATTTAATCAATGATTTCCTTTTTTGTGCTACAGTCATTTGTGGTACATGAACAATAACTGTAGAATTACCAAATTTATATGTTATTTCTCTTTCTTCTTGAATAATATCTTCATCTTTTAACTCTTTTGAAAACATAAAATCATTCCTTTAACTATATTAATTATAACATTTTTTTGTTATTTTTTATTACTCAACTGACGATTTATTAAAATATAAAGTTCTTTAGTATCAATAGGATCTAATCCTATCTTTATAGCATCATCATTATCTTCACAAAATTCAAATCTTATATCTAAAAATTGTATTTTTTCTTGATTCCAAAAATTAAATCTTAAAGTAGGATCAATAAAACTATATTCTGTATCGTATCTTTTACTTATATCATTTTTACTCATTCTTTTTAATAAATCTTTTAATTCTTTTTCTTTAAATGTTATTATCTTATCTGCTCTAAAATAATGATTTTTTATTCCAAATCTTATAATATATTCTTTTTTTATTTTTTTAAACTCTAAAATATTGAATAATATTTTTGTTCCACTATCTATTGTAATATAGTTGTCCTTACTATTGATTTCAAAATCATATAATCCTTTTTCATAATAATCAGATATAATCCATTCAATTTGATTTATGTAAAAGTCATATTTTAACTCTTCTATCTCATTGTGAGGAATACAAGATTGATAAATATTATCTTTACGATTATTTATAATAGGTATTAAAACTTTCTCTATTTCAATAATATCTTCATCATTGTCAAAATTATAAGATTTTATTTTATTTAATAACTTATTTATAGGAGAATTATTACCTACATAATTTGAATAGTAAACAATATTATCATAAAAATAATAAAGAAACATTTTTCTAAAACCATCAAAAAATTTTGTATAGTTTTGATTTTTATGAAAATCATCTAAACAATACAATATCTTTGAATATTTATTAGTTAATGATAATTCTATTAACATATCTTGTTCTATGTGATCAATATGATAATGATCTCTAACATAACCTATATACTTGTCTAAATTACCTAAAAACTTTTCTTCGTGTGTAATTACATCTTTTCCATAAGCGAGATTACTTGTTAATTTAATAGTACCCTCTGTTATTTTATCTAACATACTAGGTAAATAATCTCCATATAAAAATTTATAAATCTCTCCACCACAAGAATAATATTTATTCAAACATAATTCCTTCATTATTTCAATTTTTTCTTTTTTCATTATTTTCCCTCACTTTTAAAAGAATTTTGTACTACCTATATAATTATATCACATTTTTGGTATATTACCCGCTATTTTCGTATCAAAGCCATATTAAATGGGAAAATTAATATGGTGAGAGAAATATGATAGATAATAATTTAAAATATTGTAGAGAAGAACTTGAAATGACACAAACTGAATTAGGTAATATATTTGGTGTAAGCGATTCAACTGTTCGTGGTTGGGAAAATGCTTATGATACTATACCATTAAGAAAGTTAGTTAAATTTTGTAATCAATTTAATTATTCTATTGATTATGTTTTAAATTTAACAAGAGAAAATAAACATTATTCTAAAATAGAAAAATTAGATAAAGTTGTTATTGGTAAGAAATTAAAATCTTTAAGAGAAAAGTTAGGATTAACGCAACAAAAAATCGCTGATGAATGTTCTATTTCTAGAGCTACATATTGTCATTATGAAATAGGCATGAATCTAATAACTACTTTAACTTTATATACAATATGTAAAAATCATAAAATCTCAATTGATGAATTTTTAAGAAAATAAAAAAAGTGAGGTATGCTAAATAAATAACATATCTCACTTTTATTTTGTAATATTTAAAGAATAACAATAATCAAAAACATTTATAAACTCATTTCGTAATCATCTTTATCTCTATCATCTTTGTTATAACTTCTTCTAGATTTTAGATAACTAGGAACATTAGCATAATCAAATAATTCATCTTCTTTTTCAGTTCGTGTAGCAATATCAAATACATCATCTGAATTAAAGTCTTTATTATCATAGTATAACTTAACTTGTTCTACAACTTCTTCTTGTGTTTCTTTATTACCTATCTTTAATAGATTTCTAAAGAATTCTTTAACCTTATCTAATATATAATTAAGAATTGATTTAAGACTATTATTTTCTTCTACAAGTTCTTGATTTCTACTTTTTAATTTACTAATTTCCTTTTCCATACTTTTATTTTCTTTTTCTAATGTTTGATGGCTTTTAGTAAATGTCTGAACTTCATTAAATAATTCATTTATTTTAGGTTGAAATTGTATTGCTTTTCTAGTTTCATCAATAACTTTATTCATTGATTCAAAAGTTTCTTTTTTAACTTTAACATAATCTTTATCAATAAATGAATTTTTAGTTGTTTTCATTTTTTCTTCAAAATCATTCATAGCATTATCAAGATTCTTGTTTATAACTTCTACTTTATTTTCATAATATCTAGTAGTTTTTTTAAAATCTTTAACTTTTTGATGCTTGGCATCACTCTTAATTCCTCTTTCTAATCTAAAACCATTAGCATTTAATCTTTCACAATATTTGTCTTGTAATACTGATAAATGTAATTTATCTTTAATAAATTGCTTTTTAGATATGGTATATCTTTCTGTATTTGTTCTTTTATCTAATTTTTTAACAAGTGGTATAACTACACAATGAATATGTGGTGTATCTTCATCCATATGAACAGTAGCGTGTAATACTTGTTCTTTTTTATAACCTAAATCCTGATAAACAAAATCCATACAAGTATCAGCCCATCTTTTAATTTCTTCTTTACTCATATCTTTAAAAAAATTAGGTGTAGCAGTAAATAATAGTTCATCAGCAACAACATTTCTTGATAGATTAACCATTTGATTAAATGTTTTTTGTCTTTCCTTTCTCTCTTTTTTCATTTTTTCTTCGTGTTCTTTTCTATAATCTAAAGTTTTGTTATAAAAACCCTTAACATATTTTTCTGTTAAGGGTATTAACTCAATATTTTCACTACTTAATTCTCTCCTAATATTAGGATTTGATCTATAAGAACTTTTTTCTCTTTTATTATGTGATCCAAGTTGTGCTAGGTCATTTAAGGTATATATTGGCTCACTTCTAAAAATTGCATAATTCATATATCATTCTCCTTTCAATTTTTATGCAAATTAAAAGATACTTTTCACAAAGTACCTTGATAAATCCAATTTGTTATTCCTCATTATTGGGGAATAAATAACCTCCATGACCAGCATCTACAATAACTCTCACGTTATCATTTCTAAACATTTTAATCACCTATACTAATATATGAAAAAAGAACATTTCTGTTCTTTTTAATTACTTTATTTTAATTCTTCATCTAATTTTTTTACTACACCATACAACACTTTAGCAATTTTTTCACTACTATCTTTCAAAAAAGTCTCATAATCAACTACATTATTATCATTAGGAGCATCAGATATACTTCTAAGTACTATAAAAGGAATATGTGACAAATAACAAACCTGGGCAATTGAAGCTCCTTCCATTTCCACACACAAGGCATTAAACTTATTATTTATCTTCTTTGCCATATTATATTCTGTACAAAATATATCACCTGACGCTATGACACCACTACTAATTTTTATATTTTCTTTATCTAAAACTCTTTTCGTAACATCCATCAAATACTCATCACATTTTATATATGTTCCAACATTAGGAATATACCCCTTCTCATGATTAAAAGCTGTTATATCAAAGTCATGCTGTACTAATTCACATCCAATAACAATATCACCAATTTTTAAACTATTACTTACTCCACCAGCAACACCAACATTAAATATATAGTCAACACCAATATTATCTATTAATATCTGACAGCTTCTAGCAGCATTTACCTTACCAACACCACTTTCTAACATTATACATTTAACATTTCCTATCATTGCCTCATAAAACGTTAAATCAAAGATAGAATATTCTTTATCTATTTTCACATCTTTTAATAATTCATCTAATTCCTCTTTCATTGCAAAAATTATTCCAACACGCTTCATAAACTACCTCCATCAAAACTAATACCAATATTTTAATATATCCCCAAGTAGCTGTCAAATTATGGTAATTTAAATCATTTTTCACTAAGGTTATTGCACCAAAAATAATTATATGATAATATTAAATTACAAATAATAATAGAAGGAGAGAAATAATGAGAAACGAAACTAAAAGAAATGGTATAATCATTGGAGCATTATTAGTAACAATCGCTTTAATGACAATTGGTTATGCAGCATTAGCTACACAACTAACAATTAACGGTACTGCTAGTACAGGAGACGCAAGTTGGGACATTTCATTCTTATCAATAACTAAGAATACTACATTATCTACTACAGATGCTGTAGAAGTAGATGAACCAACAGCAAGTGGCACAGCTGCTACATTTAATGTTAAATTACCAGCACCAGGATCAAAAATAGTATATGACTTAGTAGTTCAAAATACTGGTACTATTGATGCTACATTTACTGAAACTACTGGTGTTAGTGAATTAAATGCTGCTGCTCCAACTCAAATTACTTACAAAGTTGATCGTTTAGATAGTGAAAACGGTTCACCTGTTCAAGGTACTGGTGATTTATTAAATACTACTGGTAAAAACTATTTCAGAGTAACTATTGAATGGCCTGCATCTTCTACTGAAGTTCCTACAGAAACAACTACAAAAACAGGTACTATCTACTTAAATTACGAACAAAAAGTAAGCTAATTAATAGGTGATAATAATGAAAACAAAAAAGAATAAGATAAGTATTTATATGTTATTAGGTATTGTTTATACAATATTACTGTTAACAATAAGCACTGCTTATTCTTTTTTAAATGAAGATTTATCAATGAACGCTACTGCAAGTCTTGTAAAACAAGAAAAAAACTATCAAGTAGAAATAACTGAAATATCAAAAAGTAAAACTGGTAACATTAACTACTATGAATATAATGTTATTATTACTTATCTTGGTACTGAGACAACAACTGGATGGGAAACATATATTAAAGTTCCCTATACAACCCAAGTTGAAGGATGCTACAACGCTAGTTCTTGTTCAATTGAAGGAGAAGTATTAACTGTTACAAATGCAGATTATAATGGTAGTTTATCTCCTAATAATACATCAACATCTTTTAATATAAGGTTAGCAATGGAAGATGATGATTATTCTTTAAATATATTAGATGTTAAATTTAAAACAAGTGGTACTACACCAGATCCAACCCCTGATCCTGACCCAGATCCAGGAGATGTCAGCTACATATATATCACATATGAAATGAAAAATGACTGGGGATCACGTCAATGGCATGTCTTAAATATCAAAAATACATCAGAGACTGAAACTATAACGTCTTGGACTGTAACATTTAAAGTAACCTCAAAAGATACAATGACAAATGCTAATCTTTGGGGTGGTAACTACACCTATGATGAGGAAAATGGTATTATTACCGTAACAGGGCCTAGTTGGGCGCCAACCCTTCCACCAGGTGGAACAGCAGAAGTAAATTTACAAGTAGCACCACCTGCACCAGAAGCAGTATCATTTGTAGGTATTACTTCATCAGGTGATACCATTACTGCAGCAATAAACTAAAGATATATCAAAAAAAGTATAAGGAGGAAAATATGAGACATTCCAATAAAAAATTAATTGTAATCTATATTTTATTAGCAAGCTATATTATATTTTCTTCCTTTTTTGGATATAAATACTTTGCTAATCAAATGATTAACATTATAAACCCACTATTTTATATAATATTATTTTTCATTTGCTTATTTCTTTCAAACACCACCAATCAACAGCGAATTAAAGCAAAAACAAATAAATATCAAATTGTATTTATTCTAACAATAAGTTATTTGATTATTTATGTTTTCCTTGGATTATTTTTGGGATATGTAAAAAGCATATATTCACATTCATTCTTAGGAATCATAAAAAATACCTGGAGTTATATAGTTCCAATTATATTTATTGAATTAATAAGAAATACTTTAGTAAGAAATGTAAGTAACCACAAAGTCTATTTTATTATCATTTCCCTATTATTTACATTGATAGATATTAATCTGTTTAATATAATTGGCCTAACAGATAAAGCTGATATCTTTAAAAATGTTTTTTCAGTAATCTTACCATCAATTGTTAAAAATTTATCACTAACATATATCACTAAAACATCTGGTTACATAACTAATCTAATTTATCTACTACCTCAGGAAATAACAAATATTATTCTTCCTATATTTCCAGACCTAGATTGGTATTTTACAAGTCTTCTTGGAATACTACTTCCAACAATCACATTTATAACGATAAAGTATTTAGATGATAGAATTGAAAATCAAAAGACAAAATCAAGACTAAAAAAAGAAAAACCTATTCGAACTATAATTCTTATCTTTCCTTTAATAATATTTTCTTTATTTGTAGCAGGATTATTCAAATATAAACCTACAGCAATTATGTCAAATAGTATGTATCCCATATATAATAGAGGTGATGTTGTAATTATAGAAAAAGTTAATTCAAAAAATATTAAAAACTTAAAAAAGTATGATATAATAGAGTATAGATTAAAAAATATTATAGTAGCCCATAGAATAATTTACATCGAAAAACACAATGATGGCAGCAAGTTATATATAACTAAGGGTGATAATAATAATGTTGCAGACAAAGAAAAAGTTAAACCAGAACAAATTAATGGTATTGTTAAACTAAGTGTACCAAAAGTTGGATATCCAAGTGTATGGTTAAATGATTTCTTTAATAAAAAACAAGTTGAAGTTGAAACAGGAAAATAATCTATAGATAGGAGGTAAAATCTACTATGAGCCAAAGTGTTAGAAAAAGACCAACTCTGAAATTATGGGTCCGCTTGTTATTAAGTATAACTGTAATGCTAGGTATATTTTTACCTCTATTTGAAATAGGAATAAACTCTATAAAAGTCAAAAATACTACAACAAATGAAAGTATATATACTTATAGAACTGACAAAAATTTAAATTATAAAGTACAACTGTATGATAATACTTTTACTGATGATACAGAAATGGAAGCTAATAAGATTTATATTTCAGATTTAGTTAAAAACATTAGAACCAACTTTAGTTATACTTATTCTGGAACTAATAAAACAGATCTAAAATATACTTATGATATTAAAGCAAAACTTACCGGTGAAAATCAATCTAGTCAAGCAACAGATTCTAACGAAGTAGTATGGGAAAAAGATTATACCTTGTTAGATAAAATTGAAAAAACTACAAATTCAACAGGGTTTGCAATAAATGAAAATATAGATATAGATTATCCCAAATATAAAGAAGAAGTATTAAACTTCAGAAAAAAATTCGGTATGTCACTAACTACTAAATTAAGAGTTACAATGACTATTAAAACAGAAGGAAAATATAAAGAAGAAAAAATTTCTAAAACAGACAAAATAATAATGGACATTCCTGTTGGTACTCAAGCATTCTCAATAAAAGAAGACTATAAAAAACAAGATGTAAATAGAAAATAAATCATATACAGTTCTTTGTTTATCAATTAATATATTATCAATAATTTTATTTTTACTTACATTCAAAGCTATATTTAATATAAAACCTAAAGATAGCTACACTAAAAAAATTACGAAAATATTAAAGAATTATGGTCAGATTGTTATAGAAGTAAAAACTCCAGTAAAAGAAAAAAATTTCAGTACTGTAATTGTTAAAGATTTTGAAGAAATGCTAGATTTAGAAGAAGAGTTAAGAATCCCTATTATTCTTTATGAAAATGTTTATAATAATGTTGCTATATTCACAATTACTCATGGAAATACAATTTATAAATATATATTAAAAGGCTAATAATAAGCCTTTTTTTGTGTAGTAAAAAAGAGTTCGGTTTAATTTAGTCTAAACTTAATAAAACTAAGCTCATCTTTATTTTATAATAATCTAAATACATTTTCCTACATAAAAAAAGAGTCTATAGCAATGAATTTCCTATTTTTGAAAAATCATTACTATAACTCTTTATTAATCATTATTTTTTGTTAATACTACTTTTGTAGTGTGTTCCTTACCATCTCTTATGTATGTAACCTCAATAGTATCTCCTGGCTTATTCTTATATAATTCATATCTTAAATAAGCAGTATCTTTAACCTTTTCACCATTTAACTTAGTAATAACATCTCCTGGTTTCAAATCAGATTTACTTGCTCCGCTACCTTCAGATATTTCAACTACTACTGTACCTTCCTTGATACTTTTATCAATTGTAATATCATTTCTACGTAATAATGTAGAATCAGTAACATTAGCCATACTAATACCTAATAATGGCCATTCTATTTTCTTGCCCTTTTCAAGTTCATCAATATGTGCCATAGCTATTTCTATAGGAATTGCAAATCCCATACCTTCTATCTCATCTTGAACTAATTTCATAGAGTTAATACCAATTACTTTACCACTAGCATTAACAAGTGGACCACCACTATTTCCAGGATTGATTGCAGCATCTATTTGTAATACTTTCATTACCCAATCGCTACTACTTGAATTAGAAACACTTACAGACACTAATCTATCTTTACCAGATAGAATTCCTGATGTTACTGTTCCACGATATTCATATCCCATAGGTGTACCTACAGTAAAGATTGTATCTCCAACTTTCATATCCTCACTAGAACCAATAGTTGCAACTTGTGGAACCTTATTTTTAGAAATACTCATTACAGCTAAATCTAAATATTCATCGCCACCAAGAATTTTAGCTTCTATCTCTTCATCATTAGATAAAACAAGTACAACTTTATCAGCATTTGAAACTACGTGTTGGTTAGTCATAACATACCCATAATTACTATCTTTTTTATAAATAAATCCAGTTCCTGTTGATTGAACCTCACCATTTTTATATGACTGAACCATTACCACAGAATCATAAACATTTTCAATAGCAGCAGCTAAGCTTGATTTTTCATAAACAGTATTTTTTTTCGTATTAGTTGTTATTTTATCATTACTACTACTTGATACCGTTGTATCTAACTTAGATAATAGAGGTGTCCATTTAAGAATTGAAATAACAATTACTGAGGCTACGACTATAGCAAGCACCACTGTAAAGAAAAGTTTTAATAAACTAGGATTTTTTTTCTTTACCTCTACTTTTCTACTAGTATCATCTTGTTTAAAACTATCAGTCGAAACTTGTTTTTCTATATTTTCACTTGTTCTTGCTTTTTCTACTTGTTCTTCTATATCACTAGATTTTTCTTTTAGAGATTCTTTCTTTGTAACCTTCTTTTCCTTATTACTCTTATCTGATAATTCAGAACTTTCTTTTTCTTCTTTTAACTCTTTATCTTTATCAATATTTTTATTTTCTTTTTCATTCATCTTTATCTACACTCCTTTCAATGTTAGCCAACTCATTCCAATTTTTAGGAAATCCCATTCTATTTAACACATCATCTATTTTTATTGTTTTTAAATTGTAATCAAGTGTTCTAATTGCATTTTCAATTTCTATTGTCATTGACCTATACTTATCTTGATCTAATAATTGCCTCATTATAATTAATAGAGCAAAAACGTCATTCTTACCATAAATATATTCACCATCTTGTTTAGGTATATCAAGTAGTTTATGATAAATAGTATCATCAATTAGTTTCTGAGTTTTATTTTCATATAAAATATCTTCATGAGCACATAAATTACGATAATTAGATAAGAATGGTAAGTAAGTAGCAAATGTATCTACATCTAAATTATAAATATCACTTATAGCTTTTTGATCTTCATCTTTCAAAACTAAAAACAATTCACAGACTATTCCAAATGATAAAACTTTTACTAAAATCCATAATGGAATATACCCATAATTAGACGCATAATGTTGAGTAGCAGTATGTTGATTTCCATTAATACGTATTTGTCTTTTCATCTTTTTTAATAAATCATTTAGTTGTCGCTGTTTATCTGGTCTTCTTGTAAAGTTTTTATTTCTTAAATAATCACTTTCTCTATAACCATATTTTTTTGATAATTGATAAGAAAAAATAGATTTAAAATTATTCTCAATAATAAGCAAATTTTTAAATAAAATATTTCTGAATGTTCTATCAAATAGAAATAAGCTATATAATTCTTCAAAAGTTGTTCCCTTTTTATAAACTCTATTTGAATTAGATATCATAAATAGATGTCTATAGCCATTTAAAAAGAAATAATTTTCTCTTAAAAGTACACCTTTAGCATAATCTTCATTAGTTATTACCATGTGCTTTTGTTTTAAAATTTCCACTTGCTCATCAAGAGTTTTAAAATGTTTATCTATCATTATTCTCACCTACTATAAATTATACCATACATATCTAATAATAAATATGAAAATTTCATGAATTTTTGTGTTATCATATAATTAATCGAAAGGAATGATTAGATGCCCGCAACTATCACTCATGCTTATTTTGCTGAAGATTTATTTAATATTTTAGATAAAAATACAAAAAAATTAATAAGTAATAAGAAAAAAGAACTAATGATGTTTTCTCAAAATACTGATCCCTTAATGTTTTATATATTAACACTAAAAAATGGAAAGAAAATAAGAAAATTACAGTTTGTTGCACATACAGAAAAAACTAATTTATTTTTTGAGAATACAATTAAATATATTAAAAAAAATAAATATTATAATAATCCTGATGTTTTAGTATTTTTATATGGATTCATTTGTCATTTTGTTTTAGATAGCAGAACTCATCCTTTTATTGTATATAAAACTGGATATTTTATAAAAGAAGATAAAAAAACTTATAAATATAATGGTCTACATAACAATATGGAAGCCTATTTAGATAACTATATGCTTGAAAAACACCATATTTCTAGAATAGGTTTTAAAAAATTTTGCTTTTCATTAGAACCATTTACTGAAGAATCAAATGAAGTTATTTCTTATACATTTAAAAAGACTTACAATGTAGATAATATGGATAAGATTTATTATAGTTCATTAAAACAAATGAATTTTTTCCTTACAACATTTAGACTTGATCCACATAAATATAAAAGTTATATATATAGATTCATTGATAAATTTACATCAAAAAAAACATTCAAACTAGAGCCAGTTTCTTATAACATAAGAAATAAAAATATAGATTATCTTAACAATAATCATAAAGAATGGAACTATCCTGTTGATAGAACAATTAAAAGTCATAAAAATTTTGATGAATTATATCAAGATTCCTTAATAGAAGCAAAAAATTTAATCGAAAAAGTTAATGATTACTTTTTTAAAGATACATCTTTAAATATAAATTCACTATTTCATAATAGAAGTTATTTAACAGGAATTGATTGTAATAGTAAAAAGAAACAAATATATTTTGAATTCTAGTATAAGATAGATATATTCTTACCATAATATCTATAGGTGAAGAATATGTTTTATAGATATGAAATAAAAAATAATGGAAAAGAAGATGCTTTATACTTATATTTAACTATGACTTATGAATTTTCTAAGGACTTAGATAGTGATGATGAAAAATCTACTATTCTAGAAAAAACTAAAGAGTTTATTAATAATAATAGTATTAATTATAATGGATCAAAAGTTTATTTAGTAGTAGATGGTATTATAATTAAAACATTTGATATAAATAAAGAATATATAGTTAAAGATGTATCTAAAGGCAATAAATATTTAAACGATAATTTCATTATTAATATTAGATATTCCAAAGATAAGTATGAATCTATGACTTTAAAAAATTATTTATTAGGTATTATCGCTACTAATAAGATAAAAGATTTAGAATTAACTACTTTAAAATCTTTATGTGTTTTGTATAGAACTTATGCATATAAAGAGATGAAAAAGAATAACTATATTGATTCTAGCAATCCTTATCAAATATACAAACCAATTTCATATTATAAGATGTTTTGGTTAGAAAATTACCAAGATAACTTTAATACCATTGAAAAAGCAATAGATGATACTGATGGTGAATTTGTAACTTACAATAATGAATATATCTACCCATTTATTCATATCTGTAATAATGGTTACACAAGTAAAAATAAAGACTATGAATATCTTGATAAAGTAAGCAGTCTTTGGGATTATGCATCACCATACTACTTAGAAATTAAAGATTATAACTATAAGGAATTAGAAAAGATATTCAATGAAAATGAAACAACTATTAAAAAGATAAATATTACTAAAATTGGAGAAAGTAATCAAATTGAAGAAATTAAGATTGGGCATAAAACCTATAGTGGAGAACACTTTAGAGCTTTACTAAATCTAAAATCAAGTGATGTTACCTTAATTATAAATCCAACTTTTTTAAGATGTATCACTAAAGGATGGGGTAATCAATATGGACTAAGTCAGTTTGGTGCCAATGAGATTGCTAAAAACGGAGGAAATTACCTAAGTATTATTAAATACTACTTTAAAGATGTTTCAATAAAAAAATATAAGTAAAAAGGATAACCAGTTATAGTTATCCTTTATTTATTTTTTTCTATCATATATTTAAGGGCTTCATCCGCATCTTTATTTAGATTAATACTACTATCAATAAATTTTGCATAAGCATCTAGACTATTACAAAAATCAACTACATCAGCAAGTTCATCATTATATTTAGTTACTATTTGTCTGATATTATTAGAAGAATTAGAAAGACTATCACTTAACCTTTTAGCCTCATCATAACTAAGTGAACCTAGCATAACTATCCCTTCTTTCTACTTTCTTTATCTAAGAAATCAGCACCCTTAATAACCGCTTTCTTAAACTGGTTAATTTCTTCTATATGAGTCAAACTATCATTATTAGACCAAGAATTTTTTAACTTTTCTAAAATAGAAAATATATTATTTACTTCTTTTACATAATTTTCATATTCATTCATAACACACCTCCTAAATTAGAATTATCCTTGAACCGTTTTTTAAATCAGTATCGATAACCTTACTATTTACATCATAAATTTGACCCGTTGTTTTACTATAAAAATTACTATCTTCTTTGATTTGAAATCCATCACTTGCTAAATCAAGAATACCTCTTTCAATTAGAGTTTTAATAGTACCTATTCTTTTACTTATAGGAACAAATACGTCATATTCTTTTTCAATTGACGGAACGTATACTTCTAATAAAATTTTATTATTTTCCATTAAAATCACCTATTCTTCTATAAGTTTTACAAGAACTGCCTTACCATTCTTAACAACATATCCAAAATTTTCTGGAATTTCTTCGCGTAATTCACGAGGAGTTGATGTAAGTTTCAATACATATTGATCACTAATACCATTAGCTAACCAAATACCTTCAGATGTATCTATTGATGACTTATACCATTCATCATAAGCAAAAGACTTAAGTTTATCGGCATTTTCAATAATTACAAAATGGTCAACATTAAGTTCTTTATTACCACTTAAAACTGTAGTTAATTTGTTTTTAGCATCATCACTTACCCTACTAAGTAAATTAGATATTCCAAAAATAAGATAAGTGGTTTTTGGTAATTTTTCTAAAACGTCATCATTATAATTATTATTTTCGTATGTTTCTTTTTGTTTATTATAATTAGTAGAAATAACTTCTATTATAGATTCGAAGTTAGAATTAATATAGTTTTCTGAAATATCTCCTGGATTAAATATCTTATTAGCATCAATGACAACAACTTTTTGATAAGAGACTTTCATAAATAACTTTACAAATGGAGTAAAGAAACTAGATTTTGTAGTTATATCACTTGCAGTTACTAAAGATATAGAGTTAGCACTAAAATCAAATGTTGCAATATCTAGATTATCTTTTCTAATACCAATTGGGATGGTTTTTAAATGTCCTATTTTTTCCTCAACATTTTCGATTGATACAACCTCAGGTAATATTGGTATTCTAGCAGCTGAAGTATCACAAATTTCTCTAAGACGTCTGCAAATTACTTTTATAAATTCAGACATTCTTTCATTTTGATAAGCATATGCTGTTTGAAATTCATAAACACCATCTAACTCAATTAAACCTCGACCAAATATTCTTGATGGTTCTTTTCTAGTACGTGATTGTAAGACACCACTATAATCAGATGAATCATTTAATTGTAAAATTAGATTTTGTTTAAAGTTTTGTCTTAGACGATACCTGATAGCATTAGTACTATTAGTAGATAGAATAAAGACAACACCATATTTTTCTCCTTCACGAGTTAACTGTGAAATATAATCCTCATACCTATCATAAGTTTCAGAAAAAGCTTCATAGTTATTAATAACTATTGCGATTAAAGGTAATTTTTTATTACTATGTTCATTATAGAAATTAAATGAACCATTATAGTCAGCAAAGATGCGTTTTCTCTCATCAATAATATCCATTATCATTTTAAATAAATTCTCAATTTTTTCATTATCAGTAGTACCCAAAACTCCACCAACTTGAGGAGCTTTTTCAAACACCTTCAATGTTTCAGCACCAAAATCTAAAACATAGAAATTAACTTCTTCTGGATTATAAGTAGTAATAGCCGAATAAATAATACTTGAAAGTAGTAATTCCTTACCACTACCACTAGAACCAAAAATAATGGTATTACCAGATTCAGATAAATTTAAAGTAAGAATATTTTGTCTTTGATTATCTGGATCATCATATTCACCTATTACTAATTCTACCTGATTAGATTTAATTTGATAATTATATTTTTTCTTTAAATCTTCTACATAGATAAAGTTCGGAATCTTATCTAACCATAATTGTGGTATTGAAATATGTTCTTCTTCTGCTACTTTAACTATATATTTAACAATATTAGGTAATTCTTCTCCTTCAGATTTAACTTGAGGAAGATTATCAGAAGAATCAAATGATTTTATAACTGTTCCTACACTATCTATAAAATCTACTCCGGTATCAACTTTTTTCTTTCTTTTTTCTGTAGGATAATATTGTGCCCCTGCCCAAGCTGATTGTCCTAAAGCAAACAATTCATTGTATCCTACTTGTAAATAGAAACGTCCTGGATTTTTTAAAGCTGCTGCATCTGGACATTTAATCATATCCATACTATCTGATCTATCTTGAACTTTTAGACAAATCTTAAATTTAGAGTTAGACCAAATCTGATCATCAACAACACCCGCTGGTTTTTGAGTTGCAAGAATTAAGTGAACCCCTAAACTACGTCCAATACGAGCTGTTGAAATTAACTGATCCATAAAATCAGGTTGTTGAGACTTTAATTCTGCAAACTCATCTGAAATTATAAATAAATGTGAAATAGGCTCACTAACTTTGCCCTCACGATATAATCTTTGGTATTTATAAATATCAATTGTACTTTCGTTTAGACTATCACGGGCTTCATTAAACTTTCTTTGTCTTCTTCTAAGCTCACTTTGAATTGAAGCTAAAGCTCTATTCATTTCAATTGTATCAAGATTTGTAATAGTACCAGCTAAATGTGGAAGCTTCATTCCCGTTTCTTTATTTTGGAATACCCCTGCTAATCCTCCACCTTTATAATCTATTAATACAAAAGATGCTTCATATGGATTAAAGTTAATAGCCATAGATAAAATATATGAAATTATAAGTTCACTTTTACCAGAACCAGTCATACCAGCAACTAATCCATGTGGTCCATAGAACTTTTCATGTAAATCAAGCTTAAATTGATCTCCATTTTTATCAACACCTATTGGTACTTGCAATGATTTAGTAGGATCACTATTTTTCCAACGATTTAAAATATTCAATTGCTCAATCATACCAACATTATACATTTCTAAGAAACTAACAACATTAGGAATATTTTTTTCTTCTTTGGCAATATCAATTGGTATATTAGCAAGTCTTTGGCAGTAAAGATTCATATCTAAATTATTATCATAATCAGCTACAAATTCTTTTTGTTTATTAGAAACTAGTTCATTTTCAAAGATACCTGATTTTTGATCACCAATACTTATAAATGTTTTACATTCATTTGGTAGATTTGTAAGTCTAGGGCTTATAATAGCTAGACTGAAACCACAATTTGTTTCTTGAGCAGCTACATCTTTAATAATTTCTAAATCTCTAACCATTTTATAGTCATCAGTAATAATCATGTAATATGGCGAATAGTTATCATAATCTTTGTCATCAGTTCTAATTCCTATTTCATCATCACGTTTATTTCTTCTTTGAAATTCTTTTTCTAAATATAATGATAATTCTTTCATATCATCAATATTAGTAGCAAAAAATCTCAAAGATTTATCATTATTCCAACAATGAGGTAGTACTTTCAAGTATTCCCACTTAGATGCATTTTTTTGATTAGTAAATAAAACAATCTTTAAATCTTCATAACTATGAAAAGCCATCATTTGAAGAATTAATCCTTCAATAAATTTTTGTTTTTGACGACCTTCACCAATAATAGCTGTTACATAATTTTTAACAAATGATAAAGAAATTGGCACATCTACAAGTAATCTAGATTCAGAAGCTACCTTATAAACTAAATTTCTAAGATTGTCTTCTTCTAACGTAAATTTTTGTTCCGGAAATTTAATGTTACCAACTAATTCTGTTGAACCTACTCCAAGTCTCAAATCAAGAAAATCATCTTGTTTTATTTCTCTTTCCCATAAATTTCTCTTTTTATTAAAAATAATTGCTTTAACTTCTTCTAAAGGTAAATAATTATCAATTAGAATTTGTCTTTGAACTTTCATTTGAGCAGTTATTTCCTGATGGCGTTTTTCAACATACTCTGTATATTTATCTTGTCTTAATTTTTCTTTCTTCTTTGCTTGTTTTTTTTGATATTTAGCAGAAAGTAATGGCCATAAAAGCATTGATAAAAGCATTCCAACAGACATTACAAGTGTTGGCATCGCACTACTTAACTCCTGAGTACCATTTATTACACCAGATAAAGAAGTATAGCCAAAAGCAACTGAACTCATAGCCATTGTAAGCATTGGTCCAACTACATAAATCATTGGCATTTCATTTGGTTTTTCTTTTGCTGGTGGATCTTCAACAACGATATCTACAGGTTCAATTTTTGATTTAAATCGTGGTGATCTAAAGAAATAATCATTCTCATTATAAAAATCTATTCCTTCATCTTCTACTACATCTGCTGCCGTTTGCTTTTGAACTATAGGATTCATAATTGAAAAAGTATTACTATCATATCTGATATTATCACCAATAGAATTTACAACAATAAAGTCTTTCATAACAACTATTTTTAATCCCATAATAAAGACAATATCACCATATTCTAAGGTTTTAGTAGTAACTGCAACATTATTAACATAAGTACCATACTTACTATTTAAATCTTGAATCACCCAACTACCATTATTGTATATAAATTTAGCGTGTTGTTTAGAAACTAGTGTATGATTATAATTTATATGAGCATTAAAATCATTTCCAATTAAGATTTCTCCACTACGAATAATTTGAATTTTATTTTCTTTCTTCTCTATAGAAGGAGAACAATATAAAATAACAAATTCATTATCTGTATTTATTTTTAAAAAGTATAAACTATTTTCTGTTAAATAAGCAGAATCTATTTCTTGATTTCCAGACATTACTTTCGTCTCAAAATCACTCTTTATTTTCCATTTTCCATCTTCTGCTTCAATATTTATAAGATTTCTATTGTTACCAGAACGATCATCGTCTGTTAACCAATAATTACCAGCAACTTTAGTTGGTAAAGAAAAATTATACATTTTTGATTTTTTAATTAATCTAACAATCACTGGTACCACCCATTCTATCTTTTTATTCTATTTTATTATATCTTTTTTTCATTTAATTTACAACCAGTAATTACTAATTAATTGAAGTATTTTATAACACCTTCAACAAGCGCTTTAGAAAATTTTTCTTGATACCACTTAGTTTTTAATAAATAACGATCATTTTTGTTAGAAAGAAAACCACATTCTACTAAGACACCCACTACATTAGTATTCCTATACATATAAAGATTTGTCGTTTTTAAATCTCTTGTTTTTATATTATTATTGGTTAAGGATTCTTTTAAATTAGTAGCTAAAACTTTATTATTTTTGTTGATATTATTATATAGTATTTCTGCTCCTCCATAGTAATAATCTTTATACCAATTTAAATGAATAGATAAATATAAATCACTTTTCTTTTCTTCAATAAAATTAACCCTTCTTCTTAAATCGGCCCTTTTTTTACGATAATCACTATTATTAGACAAATCCTCATCTTCATCTCTTGTCATATAAACAATAGCACCTTGTTTTAAAAGTTCCTTTTCTAAAACTTTAGCGATTTCCAAGTTCAAATCTTTTTCTAAGGTGTTTCCATACCTAGTGCCAGGATCCCTACCTCCATGTCCAGCATCTACAACAATTACTTTTTGAAAAAGAGGAAGTTCCTTAGCAGATATTACCTGAAAAGAAATAACAAGTAGAAAAAAACATATTAATATTAAAGTTCTATATTTATTTTTTAACATAATTTCACCTATTTAATATATATGTTTTATTTTAGACTAAAATTAAAAGGTAATAACTTTATAAATCTTGTTATTACCTAATTATTTTAGATTTTTACATATAATTATATATTTATTTTCATCTTATCATACCTTAATAAAAGATAAAAAACCTAAAACTATCATAACTATACTAGAAATAAAACCTAATATTATATTTTTTCTATTTTTAACATTACCATCTTTTTTTTCATATATAATTGATAGTATTAATAATGTCAAAGGTATTGGTAACCAAGCCCAAAAAATCCACATTTCCTTGAAAATATTTTTAATTTGTAATTTTTGTGTTTCCAACATGTAAAACAAAATTGAAGAATAAATACTAAAAATTGTAAGTATAAACATACAAGGGAGAACTTTCTCAATCATTCTCAATTTACCATCTATATTACATTTCTTTAAATTATTAATACAATTATGTCTTATAAAATCAATATCCTTGCTAGTGCAAAGATCTTTTATAAGATTAACTACAATTATATCATTATACAAGTAAATATTAGTTTCCGTTTCTTTCACCTTTTTAAGATCAGAATAATATACTTTAGCTTGAAAATTATCACTCTTTTTTACTAAGTAATCTTCATAAAATTCTAATGTTATTGACTCCATTAAGATATTTCTTTTTTTTAATTGAAAATAAAAATCTGATGAATATCTCTCATTTTTTAATTTGTATACAATTAACAATAAAATAATTGTATTTATATTTAATAAAATAGCATCAATCAAACTATACCTGCATAAAATCTCAAACACTATTAAGAATATTAATATTTTAATAATTAGACGTAATAACGTACCAAAATATAGTTTTGGAATATTTTTAAATTCTTTTTGATATATATCTAGATTGTTATCATATGATATTTCAAAAACTTTCTTACTCTTACTATTACTCTTTGACACTATATCACCCGCCAGTCTCTATTTTTATAGTATATCATAAAATCAGAAAAAACAATCATAAAATAAATCCTCTCTTAATTTTAGATTTTGGTTGACAGATCATCGTCTATTAATCAAAGGAAGATTTATTTTTCTCTTAACTTCATCATTTCTTCAACTCTTACCCACATGGCAGGTGATTTTATTATATTCCTATCTCAAAAAGGCAACAATTGTTAACAAACAGTTTGTAATATTATTGCTCTATTAATTCAAGAAAGTTTTACCTTTAACATATCTTCACAAATATTGTATGACACCCAGTTACTACCTTGTTAAAAACAATTAAAAAAAACAAAATTTGCTAATTTTATTAGCTTTATACCTTATTAATTTATTATAATCTAAATAAATAATTTCTACAGTGATTATCTTATTTAACTTTACTATCTTTTGTTAAAAGTTGGAAATAATTACCTTTCTTATCGATTAATTCTTTATGATTTCCTTGTTCAATAATTTTTCCTTTATCAAGATATAAAATTTGCGAACATTCTTTGATTGTAGATAATCTATGTGCAATTATAAATGAAATTTTATTTTTTGTTATTTCTTTTATAGCATTCCTAATTAACATCTCAGAATTATAGCTCAATGACGCTGTTGCCTCATCTAAAATTATTATTTCAGGTTTTTCCACCATTACCCTAGCAAAGTTTAATAATTGTTTTTCGCCTGTTGATAGCAAATCAGTGTCAGAAGTAATAAATGTATCATATCCATTTTCCAAATCAATTATTTTATCATGTAATTTTAATTTTTTACAAATGTTAATTATTTCCTCTCTGCTTACATTATTATTAACATAATTTATATTTTCTAATATTGTTCCATTGAAAATAACAACATTTTGCATTATATAACCTATCTTGGACCTTAAACTTTCTAAACTATAGTTTTTATAATTCTTTTCATTAATTAAAATTTTCCCACTATCTAAGTCATAAAATCTACAGATTAAATTTACTAAGCTTGTTTTACCACAACCTGTTTTTCCTATCAATGCTATTTTATCACCTTTATTAGCCTCAATATTTATTTTTGTTAAAACATTATTTCTATTATCATAGCTAAAATCAACATTATCAAATTTTATTTTCTCAATAACATCTATTTTTTCTCCTATTTTAATATCTTCCTCTTTTTTATTTAGCAAGTCAATTATTTTATCATATGATATTTTTCCTAAATTTCTGATCTGAAATCCTTCTATTACCCACTTAGCATATGTCTCTGGAGATGAAATATATCTCACTAAAACTATCAGTGAACCATAGGAAATTAATCCATTTACCACAGCAATACTACCATAGCATACATTGAATACAATAATAAGAGAAATAATAAATTCATATAAGTATGTATAAGTTCTAATATTTTTTTCTAATTTATTCGTAGCATCGTTATATTCATTAATTAGTTCAGATAATTCTCTTGCTCTTTGGCCTTCAATTAATAATGTCTTTATCGTTGAAAATCCATATACTTGATCATTAGACCAATTTAAAATTTTAGCATTAATTTTTCTTTTTAATTTTGTATATTCAATAGATTTTTTGTTAAATAAATTTGTTATTACAAAACCCAAAATATATATAAAAAGCACTACTATCATTATAGGAACGTTCAAATACATTAATACAAAAATAGTTCCTAAAAGTCTTACGATACCACCGCAATAAGAGCGTATTATTCCATCATTATAAAATCTTGCTATTTCTTTTGTATCATTTAACATATTTTCTAAGACTTCTCCTGCTTTGATTTGATCAAGTTCATTTTCTTTCAAATCTTGAATTTTAAAATATATTTTTTCTCTATAATCAGCTTCCAGTTCCTTTACAAATGATTCACCATTTAAATCTTCAAAAAAAGTAGTAATAGTTCTTAAAATATTCACGCAAAAATATATAATTGATAATACTATTATTAACTTTATATCTTTGCTTGGAATAGCATATTCAACCATTATAATAGTAAAACTTATAAAAACAACTACCATTATACTAGTTAAAAACCAACCAATAGCTGTATTTCTTGCTTGTTTTTTGTAATCATTATAAATACTTTTTAACATATTAATCCTCCTCCAATATAACATTATCATCTACATCAATAAACTTACTATAATTTGGATTATTAAGTAAATTGGTATGCGTATCATAAATAACATTATTATTGTCGATAAATAATACATGGTCGCATTTTTCAACAACATTTCTATCGTGGGAAATAATAATTGTTCCTTTATTCATTTTAATTAAGTTATTTAATATTTCTAATTTAGTAGCACTATCTAATTTTGATAAAGAGTCATCGAATATAACATATTCAGTGTCCATTGCTAATGTACGTGCAATAGCAATCCTTTGTTTTTGCCCTCCTGATATATTACTTCCATTATTTTCAAGAATATGATCATATTTATCGTCAAATAATGCAATATCATTTTCTAAACAAGATATTTTACATAATCTAACAATATCATCATCTGTCAAATTTTTATTTGCCACATTAATATTGTTTCTTATTGAATCATTAAACATATAAGTATCTTGCAATACAATTCCTATATATCTTCTAATAGATTTTTGATTAACTTCTTTAATGTTTAGATTACCAATATAAATATCTCCAGTATAATTATAAAAACCTAATAAAGTTTTAGCAATCAAAGTTTTCCCACTACCATTGTCTCCTATAATTGCAATGTTTTCGTTTTTCTTTAATTCAAAATTTAAATTTTTAAGATAAATCTTGTCATTAATAATTATTGAAACATTTTCAAAAATAATGTTTCCATCTAATTTATTTAGTTTTTTAATACTATCTTCTTCAATAACACTCATCAAATTACTCAATTTTTTATAAGCAACCAGGAATTTATTTAAATCTTGCAATTTTACCACTGAATTATAAATATAATCGGTTATTTTTGTTGAATAAGTAATCAATAGCATAACACCAACTAATGTTAAATCTCCTTTAACAACTAAGATTCCACCCACAAGTAGAATAAATGGTTCTTTAAAATTTCTTAATGAATGTGTAGTTATACCATATATTACATTAATCTTTGTTAATTTTATATCACTTTTCTTATATTGATCATTAACCTTTTTAAATTCAGATTTTTCATCATCTTGCCTGTTAAAGGCTTTCAGCATTTTTGAATTTATAACCGAATTAGTCGTTTTTTTAATTACAATTTCATTTTTATCTACAATATCTTCAACTAGAGGTTTAGAAATCTTAAAATACCATAGTGACAGTAATATAATTAATAAACATATTATAAATATAAATGTCCCGATTAAAGAACTTAATTTTAATATTTCCTGAATTGAAAATCCAATTATAAAAATTGTATCTAAAAACAAATTAATTATTGAATTGAAAAAATCTGAATAAACATCAGCATCATTATTAACTCTTTGAGTAATATCTGATTTTTTTATTTTACTGTAACTTAAATATTCAATATTTGAAATATGCTCCAAAACTGATTGTTTGATATTTTCGTTTATTTTTAAATTAAATAGTGTCCCTATTTTACTTTTTGTATATGAAACAAAAAAAATACATAAATTAATTAAAATTAAATAAATTGTTAATACTAATATCTTTGATTGCCATGAATTATTATAGAAAAAAAAGGAAATATAATTAGGAATTACGATTTCATTTTTATATATTACACCATCTAAAGCATACTCTATAAATTTTGGTACAATTATAACTAATTTAGAATAAATAATGATTAATACAATTACAAGTATTGTATAAATAAAAGTTCCATTTAAACTTACTTTTAAAAAATTTTTTTGTTTCACTACACATCACCACTATTTATAATTATACAATAAAAATACTTTTTTTAATATATAGCTTAACGATTTTAATAGAAATATATGTTGTTATACAATTGATGTGAAACAAATTCTATATAAAAAAAGACTTAAGTCGT
>JAUNMG010000020.1 GCA_030531905.1 bacterium
AAAAATGCCAAAATATTTAGATTTTAGACTATGGTTTACTTTAGATACTAGAGATGGAATCATATTTTATTTAAAAACTAGGCATAGTGGTAAAGATAAGTCATTTAGAATTGAAACAAAAAAAGATTTAGATAAATTCTATAGGTGGTTAGATAAAAAAGATATTGATTAGAGGTATGATTTATGAAAGATAAGTATTTAATAGTCCTAGCAAACCTAGTAAATGGCTCAATGTTAGGGTATGAAGATAATTCAAAAGTTAAAGAATACCAGAAATGGATAACAGACTATGTTAAGAGTTTAGAGTCTAAAGATGTGATAATAAGACAAACTAAAAATTGTGTAGTCATGTATCCAGTAAAGGAGAAATAAGAATAATGAATTTTAAAAATGAAAGATTAATGATGTCTAAAAAGGTAACAAGAAATAGAGCAAAAGAATGGCTTGATGAAAGTCAAGAAGATTTGATAACAAAATATATGTTTTTAGAACACCAAGTCAAAAAGCAAAAAGAAGTGATTGATAAATCGTATATAAAAGTAACACATTTATTAGATTATTACAATCATTATAAAACTTTACCTAATTGTATTATAGATGAATTAATAAATTTGCAAAATGATTTAGATATATTAAAAGGAGTGTCAGAATGTTTAGAGGATTAGTACTTAAAATAATACCTTCAAAAGATGATGTGTATGATTTATGTGAAAATATGGAACAGTTATATGATAATTTTTATCAACCTTTGTTAATTGAATATAAAAATATGTCAGAAAAATATGTCACTCAATTAAATACTATTAGAGAGTTAGAAAAAAGTCAAAATAGTGTATTACAACAAGAAAATAAACAATTAGAAATGATAAATAAAGAATATGAAAGGCTTAACAAAGAAAAAGGCAGAGGTTTTAAAATAACTAATGTTCAAGAATATAATATAGATGAATTGTTAAGTTATAAAAAATATAAAGATAATTGGAATAAGTTAAAAGAATATTTAACTAATCTTATTCCAACGGATAAGACTGTTCTTACTAAATATATAAAAATATTTGAGGTTTTAGATAAAATGCAAGAACTAGAACAAGGAAGTGATTGTGGTGAATAAAAGGGATAATATTTATTATAGTTATAGGCTCGGTAAAATAAAACCTAAAAAAATAAGATGGAAAATATATTGCTTAATAAGGAAAATGATAACAATAAAGGAAAGCCCAAGTAAAGTTACATTGTGGCAGTTTAATCAAGGTGATAGTAATGTTAAAGATTAATTACAAAGGTTATGAAATATCACAAG
Source organism: bacterium (assembly GCA_030531905.1). GTDB lineage: Bacteria > Bacillota_I > Bacilli_A > RF39 > UBA660 > UMGS995. Next base: position 1,301 of record JAUNMG010000020.1, read on the forward strand.
CAAATAATAATCACATAATGATATGTAAAGATAATCAGGTTGTATTTCATAGTCAAAGCAACATAAAATTAAATAGAGATGGACTGAAAAATGTATTGGAATATTATTTAAAATTGAATGATTTATTAAAGAAAGTAGAGAGTGATGAGTAAGTGTATCTTATAGATTTGATAAAAATGCGTAATGACAAGAAAAAAATGCCTTATAGAGTGATGATTGGAAGTGAAATATGTACATATGGCGAAACAATAAATGATTATAGAAATGAAAGAACTGGTTATGGTTATTTTTCCAGTGAAAGTTTTTTCACAAGTGATTTGTTTCGTAAAAAAGTAGAAGTAATAGAAGAGGATAAGTTAGAAAAAATAAATTGCAAGAGATTGACTATGCAAAGCAAAAAGAACAAATTGATGATACAAACGATAAATAAGTTAATAGATAAAATAGATGAATTAGAAAAGAAGCAAAAGTAAGGAGTGATGAGTAAATGACTTATGAAGAAAGTGTAGAACAATTAGAAAACCTAATAGAATCGTGGCAATTGAATGAAGCTGATTTAAACCAAACTGATATAGATGCAATTAAAGTAATATTAAAAGAAAATCAAGAATTAAAGAAACAACTTGAAAATAATTCAAAAATAAACGTATCCGACCATAAATACGCAAGTGAATGTGAAGATAAAGTAATTGTATTAGAAACTCAACAAAAAGAGTTTATAAAATATTTAGAAGATGAAAATAAAAAAATATATAGAGATGGTGGCTTAAGACAAAATATTTTTAGACAAATTTTACAAAAATATAAAGAGATAACAGGAAGTGATAAAGAATGAAAATAAAAGTATTTTACTTAATATTATCAATATTATATTTATTATTAATGATTTGGTGTTTTGCTATAGGAGAATATAAAGCAATAATAAAATCAATTTGTATTTTAATTGGTAGTTTCATATTAGGTATTATATATAGTAGTTTAGGAGGTAAAAAATGAAAATTAAAATGATAGATTTATTTAAATTAATGTTAGAAAGAAAAGCACCTAAAAAAATTAGAGTTTTAGGAATTAATATGACATTTATCGAAACAGCAGAATGGGGAGATTATAAAGACGATGATTGTTGCAGATTATCTTCCTTTAGATTAACAGATTGTTTAAATGAAGATGTAGAAATAATTGAAGAAGATAAGAAAATAGAAAAAATACCACTCCCAAGTTTTGATAAATTTAAAAGAATGAGTGCAGAAGAAAGATACGCAATAACTGCTAAAGAATATGATTTACTTGACGATATTATTGACGAAATTAACAAATTAAAGGAGAATGATTGAAATATGGACAGCGCAAAAGAATTATTTGAAAGGTTAGGATATAAATTAGATGAACAAGAAGATTATTTAATATATTGGAAAATCGCCAAAAAACAACAAATGAATCGTTATCATAGACAAAATGAAATACAAATAGAATTTAATTTAGTCTATAAAACAATAGAAAAAAGAGAATTGTTTCATACTGATGAAGATAGCACTATAATCACTCTAAGAGAATTACAAGCAATAAACCAACAGATAAATGAATTAAATTGGAAATAGAAAGGTTGATTATGGCAAATAATAGGATGTATATAAGATGCAAACAATGTGGTGAGATATTGTTTATAGGTAAAACTATGAGTGATGGTTATTATTTATCTAACAAAAATATATATAATGACCTTAATTGTTTTTATAGTCAACATAATTGGTGTAGCAAAGAAAAAAATTTAAGTGATATTAACTATTGTGATACTCCGTTAGGAATTAATGAGCATAATGACAATCGTTTTGAAATTGCATATGAAATTGAAAATAACAAAGGAGTGATGAGAAATGAACAGAGAAATAAAATTTAGAATTTGGGTAAAAGAAAAAAAGCAAATGATACAAGATGTACATATTTGTCCACAATATGGTTGGTTAGTTATGTCTGACAATGACGCACTTGAAGAAATATGTGGCAGAGTTTCAAAAAAAGAATTACTTTGGATGCAATACACAGGTCTAAAGGATAAGTATGGTGTGGAAATTTATGAAGGGGATATTATTGATATTCATCAAACAGTTAATGGCTACAATCAATTTGTTATTCAATATGATAATTATAAGTTTAGTGCTAGATATTATAATCAAAAAACAAAACAAATACTAGGTTGGTATCAATATGATTTAGATGAATTATTCGAGATAAATGAGTTTGAAAAAGGAATTGAAGTAATAGGAAATATTTACGAATAATAATAAATTAAGGTTCGGTTGGGAAAGGGAAAAAATGACGTTAAAGGAAGTAAATTATGAAGTAGAAAGATTAGAAAATAAATTGAATAAGTTATTAAGAGATAAAGAGTTATTAGAAACTATAGTAGATCCAAAATCTACAGATTATACAAAAGTTATGGTAGATGGGGGAAAACACTCTAATATACTTGAAATATACATATTAAAACAAGATTTACCTAGATGGCATGATTTAGACAAACGAATAAAACAAACTCAGGAAGAAATAAAAAATAACTTAGATTGGATAGACAATGAATTAAAGATATTAAAAAAGTACAACAAAGTAGAACAATTAATAGTTTACTACAAAGAAATAGACGTAAAGAATTATACTTGGTATCAAATATCATCTAAGGTTAATTATTCTATATCACAATGCAAAAGGTTGTATATCAAGTATAAGAATAGGAGGGATATTTAAATGAATCGTGAACAGATATATATACGATTAAGAGAATACAAAAAGATATTGGAAGAAAAGGGATTCAATGTTATTTATATAGGATTATATGGAAGTCAAAATTATAATGTTGATGATGAACAAAGTGATATTGATTGCAAAGCAATTATACTACCAAATCTACATGATATTATTTTTAGAAAAGTAACGAGTATAACTATAGAATTAGAAACTGGCGCAATAGATGTAAAAGATTTAATTACTTTTTATAATGTTATTAGAAAAGGAAATTTTAGTTACATTGAAGCGATAGATACACCATATTCAATTGGTGATAAGTATGTTAAAGAATTGTTTAGACAGATAAGACCAAACTTAAAAAGTATGTTAGGTGCCATGTATGAAAAAAGAAAAGCATTAACACATGAATATCCTAGTAAAAAAAAAGAATTTCAAAAATGGGGATTTGATCCTAAACAATATCATCATATTGTAAGATTATTTGATATTTTACAATATATTAGTAAAATTGGAGACAAAAGAAGTTATCTAAAATATCAAGATAGTGCCAGAAAGTTTATGATAGCTGAAAAGAGAAACAAAAATAATCATACAAAAGAGTGGGTTGAACAGTCCAGTGATCATATAATAGAACTAGCAAAATCATTTATTCCAAAAGATTACAAATATGAACCCACTGATTTATCAATAGATGTAAGTGAATATATAGAAAATAAATTAAAAATTGAAATGATGAATGATAATAAATTTACTTTTGCTAGAGAATATAGAACTTTTGATAACGGTGTACCTAAAAGAGATTTAGAAAAATTTCCAATATTGTGGGGTTTAAAAGATAAGGATATATCATATATAGTTTATGAAAGTATAGAAATATTATAATGAGCCAATATGAGCCATTTTTTATGAGACAATAGTATTGTGAGAAATTAAAGAGCTGAAATAAGCTTTTTTTTTGGTGGTATTTATGAAAGAAAAGAATAAATCGAAGGAAATATATTGTGATTATGATTACTTTATGAAACATGGTTGCAAAGGTTGTAAATTAGGAAGGTTGTGTGAAGAATGGGGTCGAAATAGGATTAAACGAGATAGCAATAACAATGATACTAATTTTAATATTCATAACGATAAGCAGAAAGGATAGTAACTAATGAAATTTAAAATAAATGGAAATGCGTGGATTATAAAAGAGTTATCAAAAGAAAAAATGGAAGTAAATGATGCTTTGGGTGAAACAAACTATGAAACGCAAGAAATTCATTTATTAGATACGTGCAAAAGCAAAAGGAACACGTTAAAACATGAACTCTGCCATGTATGGTTATGGGAATATTCACATGTTCAAAATGATAATGATAAATTTCACTTTGAACAGGTATGTCAGATAGTTGCTAATAGCAATGATTTTATCAACAGTATTGTTAAAAAGTATTTCAAATAGTAATTTCATATCGCAGGGTGGAGCAGTCTGGTAGCTCGTCAGTCTCCTAAGCTGAAGGTCGGCAGTTCAAATCTGTCCCCTGCAACCAATTATAAAAAGAAGGTGATATATTAGGAACTTAAACAAATATATAAATATGCTATTAATAAACTTGTCTGAGAGATACGATATATCACTTATTGAAGTATATAAACCTAGAGATGGGAAAATATTTAAAAACTTTACAGTTAATCTGAAATCAAAAGATGATGAAAATTCTTCAAATGAACAATATCATTTTAGCAACAAAAGACAGTTAGTGAGTTGGTTGATGTGTCTAAGGTAAAGAGTAAAGAAAAGAATAAAAGTACCAGAACTAAACTAACTGATAAACAAAAAAAGAAAATTATTGCAGATTATGTTGAAAACAACAATTATTCAGAAACTGCTAGAATGAATAATGTTTCTGAGTATACTGTTAGAAAACTCTGTAAAGATGATAATAACAAAGAGATAAAAGAAAAAATCGAGCAAAAAAAACAAGAAAATACTAAGTCAATGCTTGAAATGATAGCTAATACTAATGAGAAAAGACTTAATGCTATTTCAAAATTAGTTGATGCTATTGATGATAAAGCAGAGAAAGTTGACCAATTTACAAGTGTAAGAGATTTAGCTAGTGCATATGGAGTAATGATAGATAAAGAACTAAAATTTGCCGAAATGCAAAAGTTAAATCTAGATAAAAACAAACCACAAATATTTTTTCCTGCAAAGGATATAGGAAAAGCATTTGTAGACTTATATAGAGACATAAAAGAAAGAAAACATGACGATTATTGGATCGAAGGTGGGCGTGGTTCTATTAAATCTTCATTTTGGAGTGAGATAGTTCCAGAAGAATTAGAAAACAATCCAAACTGGTGTGCTATATGTATTCGTAAGGTTGCTAACACATTAAAAGACTCTGTTTATAGTCAATTGGAGTGGGGAATGGATAAGTTATCGGAAACCTATCCTTTTATAAATGAAAATTGGTCTAAAACTAAAAGTCCCTTAGAAATGAGAAACAAGAAAACAGGGCAAATGATTTACTTTAGAGGTGCAGATGATCCAGGAAAGATTAAATCAATAAAACCACCTAAGGGAATGTATATAGCATTAATAATATATGAAGAGTTCGACCAAATGGCTGGTATGAATGAGGTTCGTAAGATAGACCAATCAGTCAAACGTGGTGGTAATGAGTATTTAACATTTAGAGTATATAATACTCCTAAATCTAAGCGACATTTCGTTAACATAGAGAAGAGATTACCAAACCCTAAAAGATTAGTACATAGGAGTACATATCTAGATGTACCTGTTGACTGGTTAGGGCAACCATTCTTTGATGATGCAGAACTATTAAAACAGAATAATCCTACTGCTTATGCTAATGAGTATTTAGGGGAAGAGACTGGCGATGGTGGAAATGTATTTGAAAATGTTGAATTAAGGGAGATAACTGATGAGGAAATAGAGAATTTTGATTACTTGTATCAAGGTATGGACTTTGGTTGGTATCCTGATCCATTAGCATGGACTAAGATGTGTTATCAACCAAATAAACTAACATTGTATATTTTTGATGAGTTTGTAGTAAATAAAATGAGTAATGCTAAAGTTTGGAGTCACTTGCAACAAGAAAAAGGTGTTAAGAATGATGATTTAATTACTGCTGATAGTGCTGAGCCTAAATCAATAGGAGACTTTCAAAGTTATGGTTCTCTTATGAGAGGTGCAAAAAAAGGACCTGATAGTGTTGATTATTCAATGAAATGGTTATCAAGTTTAGCCAAGATAGTAATAGATCCTAAGAGGTGTCCTAAATCGGCAGAAGAGTTCACAACATATGAACATCCACAAGACAAAGATGGTAATTACATTACAGGATATGTTGATGCAGATAACCACTGTATAGATAGTGTTAGATATGCGCTAAATCCAATATGGAGAAGAAAAGGAGAATGATGATAGGTTAACTAATTTATGGAATAGAATACTTGCTTTATTTGGAAAGAAACAATTACCAGATGATATGTTAATGCAAGCAAACGATAGTTTTACAGCAATGTATGAAGAAGATAGGAATATCAACTTTACTGCTATATTTGCAAATAAGTTAGCTAATTATACTGTTAGTGATAGCAATATAGACATAGTTGGAGATAATCAAAGAGCTGATTTATTAAGAAAAATAGTAAAAAAACTCAAAAAGAAATTAAAGAAAATTATAGCTAGAGAGTTGGGAACTGGTGGTGTACTTGTAGTACCTTATGTTAACAATAACAAGTTATATTTTAATATTATTTCTCAAAACAGATTATCTATCAATAAAATGATTGGTGATGATATAGTAGACTGCACAATTTTAGCAGAACATGTTGTAAGAAATAGAAATCATTATTACAGATGGGCTGATTATACTTTAGAGAACGGAAATTTATATATTAGACATAGAGCTACATTAGAAGATGATCCAGTTGAAATATCTATTATTCCAGAATGGCAGAATATAGAAGACATGTCTATTACTAATGTTGATAGAATGCCATTTATGTATATTAAGAGTCCAACTGACAACAGAAAAGAGATGGATAAGTATGGAGCACCAATTACTTATGGTTGCGAAGAACAAATAGAAAAGATTATCAATGATTTAAAACAAATAGAAAGAGAATATGAGTTAAAAGATGTTTTTGTTGGTGCTGATATCACTATGTTTAAAGGAGAAAATGCCTTACCAACAAATGGACTTTACAAAAAGATAAACTCTGGTGAAGATAACTTTTGGGAAGTGTTTGATCCTGCTTTTAGAGATACATCATTATACAATAAATTAACTAATGATTTTGCATTACTAGAAAAGCAAGTTGGAACTTCAAAAGGAATACTTACAGATGCTCAAACTTCCAATGCAACAGCTACAGAAATTAAGAAAATGTTAAAAGAAACATTTGATATAGTTGATGATGTTCAAGATGGATTAGATGATTTCTTATATGCTTGTAATGTGTTAGCAAACTATTATAATTTAACGCCTCAAGGAGAATATGAATTATCAACTGATTGGTCTTATTCTTTGCTAGAGGATAGTCAACAAGAATTTAGTCAATTAATGCAAGGAGAGTCTAGAGGAGTAATCAAAAAGGCAGAATTAAGACAATTCTTAAAACCTGGTGAAACATTAGAGGAAGCACAAAATGTTATTGATGAAATAAAATCAGAAAGTCCAAGAACTGAAGATTTGGTAGGAGAGTAATATGAAGTTAGAAGTTAAGACTGATAAAAAAGGGAAATGCGAATATTTCAAGATAAATAATCAAAAATTTGGTGAAGGAATATATTCAGTTAATATTCATATCGAAGGTGGTAAAATGCCTACTTTCAAATTAGAAGGAAAGTTGGATGAATTAGAATTACATTCAGATGATATCATCTTAGACAATTCTGATGATTTAAACATAGAACTGATTATAGATAAACAATATTATAATTTCATAAAGGAAAAGTCTTGTGAAGTTTCTTCTTATCCAGCCATAATAAAAATAAATAATAAGATATATAATTGTATGTTTTATAATCATAGTATTTTTGCTGAGCCTGGAATAAAATTACCTAAGAGTATTAGCAAAATAAAAATTATAGATGATTTGAGTTTAGAAGATTATTATAAAATGGCTGGCAAAAAGGATTTTACGATTACTATAGGCAATAAAAAAGTAAGATATTATGCAAGTTGTACTTTAGAAAGAGATGTACTTGGTATTTTGAAGAATGATATTACTTTAATAGAATATTAGAGGGTGATTAAATGATAAAGGCAATATTGAATATAATAATAATTACTTTTAAAATGTTATTTGTCATAATTAAAACAATATTGCTATTGTTTATTCATTTTACTGCTTGTATTATTTGTAATCCTATAATTAGTCTTATCAATTTTGCGTTAAACAAAGAAATACTGTATGTTGATATCTGCAAAATGTTTGGAGGAAGATATCAGGTTAAGTGAAGAGGCATTAGAAAGACTATCAGAAAGATTAGTTAATAGAGTAGAAAAACTAAATACTTACATGATAGAAAAACTTGGAAAACAGATAGTTGATATTGGTACTTTTACTCCAAGTCAGGTAAGAGAAGTATTACAATCGGTAAAATATGGTAATAACTTAGATGAAATAATGAATGAAATAGCAGATGTATCTGAAAAAAATGTATCTGATATATATAAAATATTTGAAGAAGTAGCAAAGAAAAATCAAAACTATGCTAAACAATTCTATGAATATACGAGAACTAAATTTATACCATATGAGCAAAATGAGACTTTACAAGAACAGGTTAAATCAATAGCTAAAGCAACAGCTAATGAATATATGAATATGAGTAAAACTTTTGCATATATGAAAACTAATGCACAAGGTGTTAAGGAATATACTAAAATATCAGACATATATCAAAAAATAACAGACGAGGCTATATTAAATATAGTTCAAGGACGTGAGTCTTATGATATGACTATGAGAAAAACAATGAAAGAAATGACTTCACGTGGATTAAGAACAGTTGATTTTAATAGTGGTTATTCTAGAAGAGCTGACTCATCTATTAGAATGAATGTAATGGATGGTATAAGAAGATTAAATCAAGAATTGCAAAAGTCATTTGGTGAAGAATTCGGAGCAGATGGTGTTGAAATATCACATCATAAGAATGCAGCACCTGATCATATAGATACTGTTGATGGTAGGCAGTTTAGTAAAAAAGGTGCGGTAACAATTAAGAGTATTAGATATGAAGATTATGATACTGTTAACAATAGTTTAGACAGACATGTTGGAGAACTAAATTGTTATCACTTTACTTATCAAATAGTATTAGGAGTATCTAAACCTATATATTCAAAAGAACAATTAGAAGCAGATAAAAAAGCCAATAAAGATGGCTTTGAATTCGAAGGTAAACATTATACTAATTATGAAGGAACACAGTTACAAAGACAAATAGAAACTAAGATAAGACAATATAAAGATAGGCAAATAGGAGCTAGAGCAATAGATAATGCCGAAGAAGTATATCATTGTCAGGAGAAAATAAGACTGTTGACTAACAAGTATAATGATTTACACAAAGTAAGTGGATTACCTACTAAAATAGATAGATTAAGAGTTGAAGGGTATAAAAAACTAAATATCAGTAAATCATTATTTAGTGATAATATCATAACAAGAGATTTTAAAAATAAAAGTAAAAAAGTAGAATCTATGATTATATATGATATGAAAACTAGAAAAAAAATATATACTACTACAAGCAATAAAAGAAGTGTAGTAGGTGATTTAAAAGCATATGGAATATTTGCTACTGCTAAACCTAATTCTTTAGCAACCGCACACAATCATCCGTCCAATACATCGTTTTCAAAAAAAGATATAATGACTTTTAATAAGTTTAAATCGATAGATTCTTTATTTGTTGAAACAGATGATTATACATATTATCTAATTAAGAATAATATCCAAAGAATAGAAAGTAAAAATTTGGAAAAGATAGTAACAGATATTAGAAATATGTATTATAATAAATATGGAAAAACGAAGGAATCTATGCATTTAGTAAATGAAATAATAAGTAAAAAGATAGGGTGGAATTATGGAAGAGTTAAAAAATGATGAACTATTATTTGATGATAGAGAATTAGATGAATTAAGCAATAAAATCACTGAAATATCTCCAGAAGAAAAACAAGATTTAGAAGAAAAAGTAGAAAAATATTTTGAAGAAAATAAAATACAATATGAAGAATAGCACTCAATAAAGGAGTGCTTTTATTATGCTATCTTATAGGTAGCTTAGAGTAGATATATAACCTGTGTTGTATCTTAAAGTTATTGAAAGATAAAATCTATTGCAATAGTTATATCTATTCTAAGGTGCTTATAAAAGAATGGAGTAAAAGGTTACAAAAGTGCTGTCATTGATGGTAACTCTAGTACTTCTACGAAAATAGATAAGCTGACGAACTTATCAAAACCTTTAAGCACTATTTACTTTGAAGCATTTAGTTAATACTAAATAGATTAATAGAAGTAAATTAATACTATCTATAGTAGGTAGTGTACTGATGATATATCTTATACCACGAGGGTGAGGACTTCGGTTAGGTGTGGTAGGAGTATAGTGAACTAACCCGTTATGCTTATATATCATTAGTACAGTATCTATTAAAGATACTATAAGTCAATAGAAATATTGGCTTTTTTGGTCTATCTTAAAGACTTGAAAGAAAAGATAATATCTAAAAATCTAGGAGGACTAAACCTCTGTAAAAAAGTGGAAGGAGAATATGATATGAAAGAGTTTTTAGAAAATTTAGAAATAGGAGAAGGGAAAGTTAAACTTAGTAAGGAAGAAGTTAAATCAATACTAGCAGAACATGGTAAAACAGTAACAACTGAATCCGAAAAAGCTAAAACTGATTTGAATAAGGAAATAGAAACTTACAAGACTACTATTGCCAATTTAGAAAAGCAATTAGAAAATGTACCAGATTCTGAAGAACTAAATGGTCTAAAAAAAGAAATAGCAAATATGAAAACTGCTGAAGCTAAGAGAATTGCTGATGAAAAAGCAAAAAAAGAAGATGAAATACTTACTAACAACATTATTTCTGCATTTGGAGATAAGAAATTTACAAGTGATTATGTAAAAAATGGACTTATTACTGATATAAAATCAGAATTAAGTAAAGCAGAAAATAAGGGAAAAGGTATAAGTGAAATCTTTGAAAGCCTTACAAAAGATAAGGAAGGATTATTTGTTAATCCAAATCAACCTGCCAGCATGCCAGGTATGGGAGAAGGAGATAATTCTACACCAACAAATTTAGATGAAATGTCTTTTGAACAATATAAAGCATGGAGAAATAATAATTAAAAGAAAAAAGAAAGAAGGAATATAATAGGAATAAAATATTAACACCACAAATAATCGCTAATGAAGCATTACTTGTATTAGAATCAAATTTAACTATGGCTAACTTAGTACATAGAGATTATTCAAAAGAATTCGTAAATGTAGGAGATACAATTACAGTTCGTAAACCAGCTAAATTCGTAGCTAAAAACTTTATAGGAGAAGTAGAAGAACAAGATATCAGTGAAGGCTCTGTTCCAGTTAAAATGGATCGTTATAGAGACGTTACTGTTGGTGTAACTTCAAAAGAAATGACTTTAGATATTAAAGATTTTTCAAAACAAGTTATTGAACCAGCACTAAGCGCTATAGCTCAAGCAGTAGACATTGATTTATTAACTGTTGGAGTTGAAAAGGCAGGTTCTAAAGTAGAAGTATCATCTAATCCTACAATTGTAGATATTGCAAATGTAGCTAAGGCACTAGATAAGAAAAAAGCTCCAAGAGACAATAACAGAAACTTAGTATTAGCAGTAGATACTCTATATAAATATAATACTTTAGATAACTTTGCTAAAGTTTGTTATAAAGGAGATAGTCAAGCATTAAAAGATGCTGAAATTGGTAAAGTTTATACAATGAATTCATTCATGAGTCAAAATACACCAGAAAATGTATCTTCAACAGCTGGAACTGCTACAGCATATAAAGTTACATGTGCAAAGGGTTCTACTCAATTCAGTGTAACTAATGGTACTGCTAAAACAGGTACAATTAAGGCAGGAGATAAATTAATCGTTAATGGCTATCTATTTGAAGTTGCAGAAGATTTAACTTTAACAGATGGAGCAGGAACATTAAAAGTAACTGAAAAAATCCCATTTGTAATTACTGAAGCTGCAAGTGCATTTATTGTAAATAAAGCTCATTCTTTAGGTTTCCATAGAAATGGTTTAGCTTTAGTAACTAGATCTTTAGAGTTACCACAAGGTGCAGCAAAGGCTGCTATTGCTAGTGCTGATGGATTAGCAGTAAGAGTTGTATTTGGATATGATCAAGATACTAAGAAAGACAAAATTTCATTTGATATTATCTATGGTATCAAAGAATTAGATAGTGATTTATTAGTAGATTTTGCTTAGTAGAGGAGGGCATATATGAAGTTTGATAACCAATACTTAACTTATGATGAATATAAGAAGTTAGGGGGCAATCTTTCAGAAATGCCCTTTAATTTATTAGAATATCGTGCAGAAAAAGAAGTTGATGAGTTAACATCTAATCGTTTTAGAAAAGTATCCAATTATCCGCAAGAATTGAAATTATGTATTAATAATTTAATCACTAATATAGACAAATACAATGAGTCTGAAACAAAGTCTAGTGAGACAGTAGGAAATTACTCAGTAAGCTACGATAAACCAGTGACAAAAGAGAAAAAAGAAGAGCTAAAAAGTATAATAAAAACTTATTTATCAACAACAATAATTGATAATAATTATGTATTATATTGTGGAGCTGATTAATATGAAAACAAACTCTAGTATGACACTTTATCATAAAGATTATAATAAAAAAACTAGACTTGATGAGTGGATAAGATATCCAATAGAAAATGTTATGTGGCAAGGTGGCGAAGGCGCAAGTATCAATAAAGGATATGATAAAGCCAACGATATAACTGTATTTATACCATATAATAAAAACAAGGAACTTGAAAATGTTCCTTTTTCTATTGGAGATATAATTTTAAAAGGAAACATTGATGATAATATAACTAAACAAAGCGATTTAAAAGTTAATAATTATAATATTACAACAATAATTGATAATAATTACGGTAGTAGTGAAATGAAACATATTCAATTAGGAGCAAAGTAGGAGTGTATATTTAAAACCAACAAGTGTAATAAAAACTAGGCTTGGTATTCAAAAGGGAGGGCCTGCACATGCTTTTCTAACACAAACTTGTTTTAGATATATGACGCCATTTGTCCCAGGAGGTACATCAAGTCATTTAAATCAAAATGTAGATTTACAAGTTGATAAGATTATATATCAAGGACCAGATGCACACTATCTTTACACTGGAAAAAAGTACATTGATCCAAAATATAAAAAAGGTGCTTTTTACAGTCCTGATTTTGGGTATTGGTCTAGACCTGGTATAACAAAAATTAATTCTGGAGAAGATTTGGTATATCATACGCCAGGAACAGGTTCACAATGGGATAAAAGAATGTGGACATCTAAGGGTGATGATGTTTCAGAAGAAGTACAAAATTATGTGAATAGAGGGTGTAAATAAGGATTGAAAAAATAAGACAATATTTAATTGATAATAATATAATTGATGAGGATTATAGAATAAATGTAGATTTTTTAGGAGAAAACCCAACAGAATTTGCAATCGTTCCAATACCTGTTGATCCAATATTAGAGAAACATGTAGATGGTTCTTCTTTAAGACAATATCAATTTCAACTTATCAGTTGTAATGATTATGGTGCTGATGTTCTTCAAAATATGTCAAATAGTAAATTTTATGAGGATTTATATGATTTGATAGAGTTAAATAATGACAAAGGAATATTACCAAATATAAATGGTATAGAAAGTATAGAATGCTTAAATAATGGCGCAATATTAGATGCAACAACTAATACTGCTAGATATTCAATTCAAATGAAAATAACATATGAAAAATAGGAGGTAAAACTTAGGGGAAAATATAAAAGAGAACAATATATGATTTTTGTTGATCCAGCAAAAAAAGGAGATGCTACTGCAACTTGGGAAGTTCTTGGAAAAGATAATGATGAATTATCAAAAGAGATGAACAACGAAGTAGAAGAAACAAAAAATGTATTAGGAGAATCAGAAGTTGATGTAACCGCTGGGAATAGAACAATGACAGTTGACCCATACAAATTAAGAAACGACTCTAAATTCGCTGATGAATTATATGATATCAATAAATATGATAAAGATGGTTCCGATGTGGAATACCCATTTATGGAAGTGAATACTACAAAAGAAGTTGAAAGTAAGAGTGGGGAATTTGAAGCTTGGATTCAAACTGCCGCAGTTGATTTGAAATCTTGGGGTGGAGATACAAAGGCATTAGGAGCACCATTCGACATTCATTTCATTGGTAAGAAAACACATGGTAGTTACAATCCGTCTACTGGTAAATTTACACCAGCAACAAGTGCAACACAAAGTAGCAGTAAATAGTCAGGAGAGGGGGGAAACCCTCTCTATTTTTTTTGAAGGGAGAAAATATGGATACTATTAAGTTAAAAAATGAAAATATATACAGAGTGTTTGTTTATACACCAGAAATAAAGGATGATAATGGGAAAGTTCTATTTGAAAGTAAACCAACTGGAGAATATCTTGAATTTGATTTAGAAGATATTGAATTACCTTTTATTTATCAAGATATGATAGAAAAGTTAAAAGAAAATCATAAAAAGATAAAAAACAAATTTCTTATTATTGAAAAACAACAAGATCATAAAGGAAAAAAACTAATGAGTTCTAATGAAGAAGCTAAAGTAAAAGCATTAAATGAATTTTATAAAGAGCAAACTAAAATTTATAATATGTTTTTGGGTGAAAATGGAGTTCAAAAACTTTTAAATGGAAGAAAGATGAGATGGACTACATTAAATGAAATTGATGAGATAATTGAAAAACAAATAGCTCCAAAAATAGATATTACATTAGATGATATAACTAAAAAGATTAAGTCTAAATATTCTGTCAAGAAAGAGGATAATGTACTTGAATAATCCAGAATATGTAAAGGTTGGTAATAAAAAGTATAAGATTAACACAGATTTTAGGGTTGCTATTGAGTGTAATGAAATAGCAGAATCGAGTGATGTAAGTGACACTGAACGACCTTTAGCTATTATTTATAAATTATTTGGCAATGAAGGATTAGGTAATCCTCAAGATTGGGAAAAATTACTTGAACTGGCAATTAAATATCTTTGTTTAGGGAAAGATTTAGAGGATACAGA
The DNA here is from genome assembly GCA_030531905.1 of bacterium. GTDB lineage: Bacteria > Bacillota_I > Bacilli_A > RF39 > UBA660 > UMGS995. Next base: position 16,460 of record JAUNMG010000020.1, read on the forward strand.
AGAAGAACGTGATATGGATTTGCAAAAAGATAGATATTACATAAGAAGTAGTTTTATTCAAGATTATAAATATAATCCTTATGATATGGATTACCTTCATTGGTGGGATTTTTTTAATGATTTAAGTAATTTATCAAACAGTGAATTTGGAAACTGTTGTATTTTAAATCGTGTTAGAAATCTAAGAACACTGGATGTTTCAAAAATAAAGGATATAAAAGAAAAAGAAAAGATACTAAGGGCAAAAAAACAAGTGTCTTTAAATAAATCAAAAGGAACAGATTTTGAAATGACTAAAGAAGAAAAAGATAGTCAAGATAGGTTTTATAAAGCACTAGGAGGTGATTAGAGGGATGGCAGAGTTGTAATTGGCACTGATTTAGATACAAAAAGTTTTGATGCTCAAATTAGGCAAGTTGAAAGAGAACTTGAAATCTTAGAGAAAAGTGCTGATGAAACCGGTGTATCTAAAGAATTTAGGAGAAGTAAAGATGAAGCTCTAAAGTTAGAGTCTCAAATTGAATCAACAAAGAATAAATTGAATAATTTGTATAAGAAAAGAGATAGTTTAATTCCACCAGAGCCTGACAAATGGAATGATATAAAACAAGGAATTAATGGAATAAATGATGGATTACAAGACACTGTGAAAAAGGTAAGCAAGTGGGCTTTGGCCTTATTTGGAATACGATCTGCTTATAATGCTATTAGAGGAGCAATGAATACATTGACTCAGTATGATGATCAAATGCAAAGTAATTTACAATATATTCAGTATGCTTTAGCAAGTACACTCAAACCACTTATAGAAACAATTCTTAACTTGGTAGTTAAATTGCTCCAATATGTTAATTATATAGCTCAAGGATGGTTTGGAATTAATTTATTTGGTAGTGCTAAAGAATTTAAAAGTATGGCAGATAGTAGTAAAAAAACAGCGAAAAATGTAAAAGAAACAAAGAAGAGTTTAGCTAGTGGAATAGATGAAATAACTAATTTAGATCCTGACAAAAATGATAGCGGTAATAATGAAACTGATTCCGGTATTAAGATGCCTAGTTTTGATTTAAATACTATAGATGGACAAGTTCCTAGTTGGTTACAGTGGATTGTTGATAATAAAGACATAATATTATCTGTTATGGCTGGAGTAGCAGCTGGATTAATAGCTTGGAAGTTAGGACTTAGCAATTTAACATCATTAGGAATAGGTGTTGCTATAGCAGGTGTCGTTTATACTATTCAGTCAATAATGACTTACTTAAAGGATCCTAGTTGGCAAAATTTCGGGAAAATAATTACTGGTATAGGTATAGTTATTGCTGGTGTAGCTATTGCATTTGGTGCATGGCCTGTGGCTATAGCAGGCGCAATAGTTGCAATTGTTGGAATAATAGTTTCTAATTGGGAAGCTATAAAACAATTTTTTCAAGGAGGTATTGATTGGCTCACTGGTAAAAGTGAATTAATTCATAAACTGTTTGGTGATTTATTTGGTGGTGTTTATGATTCGTTTGTAAATATATTACAAAATGTTTTAAATGTTTTTGATAACACCTTTACAATGTTTAAAGGCATATTGGATGGCTTAATAGAAATTATAAAAGGTGTTTTTACTGGAAATTGGAAGCAAGCTTGGGATGGTGTTGTTAAAGTTTTTAGTAGTGTATTTACAGGACTAATAAAACTTGCAACTAACACAATAAGTATTATTTGGAACGTTGTTAAAGGATTGGCTCTATCGGTTGCTGATGTAATTGTTGGGGTATTTAAAACAGTTATTAATTTTGTGCTATGGAAAATTGAAGAAACACTAAATACTCCTATAAAAACTATAAATTCATTAATAGGTATCATTAATAAAGTTCCAGGAATTAATCTCGGTAAATTACCTACTTTTAAATTACCAAGATTGGCTAAAGGTGGTATAGTTAATAATCCAGGAAAAGGTGTTAATATGGGTTCTTACGTTGCAGGTGAAAAAGGACCAGAAGCTATCGTTCCTTTGCAAAATAGTAAATTCATAAATGATTTTGCTAGTCAAGTAGCTGATAAAATGGGAAATGGTGATATTAATACTCAATTGTTAATGGATTTAAATAAAAATATATTAGAATTAGCAAAACAACCAATGTATTTTAGAGTTAATGGTAAAGATTTGGCACAGGCAACATATGATGATTTTCAAAATGAAGATAAAAGACAGCAAAAATCTGCTGTAGTAGTAAGGAGCTGATAATAAAGGGCATTTTTAGAAGCAAGTTATGATAATAATACATGGTTTGATTTACCAACTCCATCAAAAGATAATTATAGTCCAACTTATACGCACTTAGAAAATTCATTTAGAGATGCAACTGGATATTTACATAGAGACATAAAAAGAAGAAACCTTGCAAAGGTTACATGTGGCTGGTCTAAATTAAATGCTAGTCAAATGGCCTTATTACAGACACTTTATGAAAAGAATTATTTCTACTTAAAATTTACAGATAATTATGGTCAAAGAGTTATCAAAAAAGTCTATGCTGGTCCACTTGATGGAAAAACAAAATATGCAGATATAAATACATATCTTTTAGTTAAAAGAACTGATGTTCAAATGAACTTCATTGAGTATTAAGGTGGTGAAGTTATGGAAACAGTAAGTGAATCATTTAAAAAAGCAATAAAAGCTACTGAGAGAGAAGTAAAAGGATATGTAGAAGTAATTTTTGATAATCAAGATGGTAGTGGTTATCAATTAATGACTGCACCAGAACGATTAAGAAATAGTTTAGATACTGAAATACTAGATGGAATCAAAAAGAACAAAAAGTATGCAAGTTTAGAAGAAAATTATACAGAATTAGATGGTAGTTTTCTTCTTCCTAACTATAATGTCAAAGGAGATAAATCAGGCTATGTTAGTAATGAAATCTTTAGTAATATAGAAAATAGAACAATTACATTATCAAAAGAATCTAATTTTATAACAAGCAGTGGTATTACTATATACTTTGAAAACAACATTGCACAAAAATTTACACTAACAATAATTAATGGTGATGATGAAAATGTTATTTTAGAAGTTGAAAATGACAAGTCTGTTTATCAGCATATTTTTGATAATCCAATGATTATAAAATCAATAAGTATTAATATACAACAAATGGAATACTCAAATAGAAGAATAAGAATATCTGAGATTGATTTTGGAATATCGCAAGTATATGAAGGTTCTGATTTAGTATCTTTTACCACTAATGAAGAAATAGATTTATTGTTCACAAGTACACCTATTAATACTTGTACTGTTAACTTAAACAATTATGATAGTTCATTCAATCCGTTAAATCCAACTGGATTAGTTAAATATTTAACTGATAATTGTATAATAAAACCTTATATTGGTGTTCTTACTGAAGAGAATGGAATTGAGTATGTTCCAATGGGATATTTTTACCTTAAAGATTGGAGTTCTGATAATGATGGAAATGTTACTTTGAATGGCCAATCATTGATGGGAATTTTATCAAACTTAACGATAAAAAGTGATGGCCAGTTTCTATATAATAATGGTCAAGTATGGACAGGAGAAACGTTGGGAAATTATTTATCAAAGATGTATGGATATATATTTAAATTAAAAAACTTTGGTGCTACAAACAATACACAGTTAAAGGAAACAAATCTATTAAAATATTTGAAAGCACTCTTTGCTTTTATGGCTACCATAAATTATCCAAGACGATTTTATATTTCCAGAGCAAATGAAGCTATATTAGATTTAATTGATGATAATGTAGTTGATTATATAGAGAGAATTCAATTAACAGAGGATGCCAAATATGAAAGCAAATCCATAATTAATAAAGTCAATATAGTGGATATAGATAATTATAGTATAACGTCTAGTGATAAAAGCGATTTACTAAATCAAACTTACACACTTACAAATACTGAAGAATATGTTTGGTTAACATTTAACAAAAGCACCAATAATAATAGAGAAAATAAGGAATTTAGTTATACATCAACTGGTAATGGTAAGGCAGAGTTGATTGACTATAATAAATGGTTAGCATATATAAAATTTACTGGTAATATTGGAGATAGCATTACTGTTCATCTTAATGGTTTTAAATTTGAAGACCCTCCAACTTTGAATGTTACATATCAAAATAATTACAAAGTAGGTGATACGTTATCATTAGATTATACAAATTATTTTGACGCTGGAAACGAATTTTTAAAGGATAATGCTGAATATTATTTGACAAGAGATAAAAAATATAAGGTAACAGGTAATTACGTTGGCGATCCAAGTTTAACAGCAGGAGATACAATTAGTGTTGAAACAAAATTTGGTAATAAGGATGTAGTATTAACAAAAAGTAGCTTAACATTTGATGGTGGATTAAGTGGAAGTTTTGAAGGAATGGGTGATTAACATGCAAAAAATGAAAAAGGATAATATAATAATCGAAGTGGAAAAACATGATATAGAAAAAGCAAAACAAATGGGATTTGAAGTGTATAATGGTTATCTTTTGCCTAATGCGGAGGTTGATTTTAAGGACTAATTATTTAAGTAAGAAAATGTTAAATGATATCGAGAATAAAGTATTAGATTTGCATGAAAAATTCAAAGAAAAATTTGGTGTGAATAAATATGAAAATTTAGTCGGTGCAAATTTATATTTTAACAATATTTATGAAAAATCAATCGTTTCATCATTAAATATAGACGGTAAAAGTGAACAAAATGGAACACCAACACCAGATGAACCAGTAGAAATAAAAAGTGTTGAGGGTGTAAATAGTTTATTAAAAAATACAAAAATAAATAGTGGCGATGGAAATTACTGGAGTGTGTATTCAACATTTGATGAGGCAACTAGAACTTTAACTAGAAGCACAACAGCCACGACTGAATCATTCATAACACATATGATAAACAATTTAAAGAGTAACACTACATACACATTATTTTTAGAAGCAAAAAGTAATGGTTATGTCAAAAGCATGGATTTGCATTGTTACAACAAAAGTGTACAAGGACACAAATATGAAACAAGGTTAAACCTTTCAACTGAATTTAAAAAATATAGTTTTACATTTACAACGGATAAAGATGTAGATTATTCTGAAGAAACAACAATAAGAATAGACAACAACGGTTCTACTACAAGTGGAACAGAAGCAATATTAACAGTTAAAAATGTTACTTTAGTTGAGGGAACATATAATAGTTATGTACCATACGGTCACTGGGTGACTGTTACGAATACTGGGAAGAATTCATGTGGAATAACAAGCTTAACTGGTTATCAATTTTCAAATGCACTTCCAGTTATCATTAATACTAATTTCGTAATAACAGAATTTGATAGTAATAACTTCTCATATTCAGTAGCTAGTAATAGTTATTTGTTAGGCTTGACAAATATATTTAGGTTAAAACCTAATACAAATTATACATTATCATTCACTCGTACCGATACTGGAATAAGTAGTGGCAGATGTTATATATACAATGTTTCTAACGACGGAACTTATACGGTTAGTCAAAATTGTAATGGGACAGGTAGTTTATCAAAAACATTCACAACAGGAGACAATGGTTTAATTGCTTTAGGTATAGGTGTTGGGAATAACTCTTCTGGTGGGTCTGGAACAGTTAACAATATTATGATAGAAAAAGGCACAGAATTAACATCATACGAACCATATCAAGAACAATCTATGTTGATTGATATGAATAAATATGATGAAAATGGAAACATCATTGATTATTATGAGTTATGTTCTATTGATAACACCAAAGACGAACTAAACATTGATAAAGACGGTAACGTTTCTGTAACTCAAAATATCGGTGAAGTTGTTTTAAATGGTAGTGAAACTTGGGCAACAAGTATGGCACCAGTAAATGAAGGTGTTAAAGCATATCAAATACCAGGTATAGGTTCTGAAATAAAAGTTACAAATGAATCAAATGGTTATAGTAGTCATTTTATTGTAATAAGTGGTGGTTCAAAATGGAATACATCAGAACATAAAAACAGTGGTTATTGTAGATTTACAAGTAATAATTTATATATAAGAATTAGTGAAATTTTAGCTCCTGATTTAGAAACACTTAAAACCTGGTTATCAACTCACCCAGTAACAGTTAAATATATCTTAACTGAACCACAAACTATTAGTTTAGGGAAAATGACGCCTCTTAAACTATTAGAGGGGACTAATAACATTACTACAAATGACGAATTACAACCTAATATGACTTCATCAATTAATTGTTTGAATTTAGTTGAAACATCATTAAGAAATATTCAAGTCAATGATTATTTAAATAATAAGACCATACATCTAAGTTTTCCATTTGAAAGTTATGAAAATATAGATAATACAGAACATATATTTATTATTATTAATGAAAATTTATATTTTTGTTATAAGCCTAATCATCCTATTGCTCCAACAGCAAAACATATAAGTTATAAGTACAAGGACAGATATAATTTTTTATACCATAAATATAATACAGATTTAAATAGTGACTTTAATTATATTAGGTATAAACTTCCTAAAGATTATGGTAAAGTATCATCTATAAATGAAAATGATATATTTTATAAGTTTATAAAGATTAAGGATGATGAATATAAATTACAAGAATATAATAAAAAAACATGGATAGATAATGAAATACCATATTTACAATATATAGATAATATTGAAGAGGGAATAAATAATGTTGCTGAGATTCTATATAAACCATTAGGTTATGAATATAAAAAATGGACAACAACAGGATATTATGGAATTAAAAGCAATGACTATGGTTTAGCACAAAAACCAATTAGTAGCAAAGATTTTGATAGATGGAACAGAAATATTGAATTGTTAAAAAATACTATAAATAGTATAAATAACATATGGAATGTAGTAAGTTACATTGATTGGGACGAAATAAGTCAATTTGAATGGGAGGAAAATTAAATGGCAAAAGTAAAGTTTATAAGACGATTAGCAAAAAATGAAATTGATGATATTGACATAGCAGATGGAAACTTTATTATAACTAAAGATGGCGGATTATATACAGATTATGGAGAAGATAGAATTGATTTAATTCCATCATTTAAAGCTGAATTTGAAAACTTAATAAAATCTTTAGGATTAGAAACAAATACATATTCATCATCATCTACATATAATGTAGGCGATTTAGTAGTGTATAATCATACAATATACGAATGTAACACAGCTAATACAACAGGAACATGGGATTCAAGTAAATGGACACTTGTTCCAATAATCACAAATTAGAAGGGAGAAATAAATATATGTTAAAAATATTGACAAAGCTTGTAAAAGCTTATAACATTAAAC
>JAUNMG010000021.1 GCA_030531905.1 bacterium
ATCAAAAAATTATACTATTAGTGGTAATGTTAAATTAAATGTTGAAAGTAGTTATATGGATACATTAGCTAACATAGATGAATATAAGCCATATGTTAATTTAATTAATAATCTAGGAAAGATTGATAGTGAGTTTTCATTTCAACAAAACTTAGATTCTAAAAAAGTTTTAGGAAGAGTATCAAGCAAATTAAATAATGAAGAGTTAATAGATGCTAAATTATATATTGAAAAAGATAGAGCATATTACTTTGTTAAAGGTTTCTTAGATAAATATGTTGATGGTGGTAAAACTGATTACTTAGATACAATTAAAGAAAATCAAAATACATATGAAAATATTGATTATTTATATAAATTTATTATTAATTCACTTAAATCTAATTTGAAAGATGAGTATTTTACAAAAACAAGTGAAAAATTAACGATAGATGGAAAAACTATCAATACTAAGAAAATTACTTTAAATTTAGATAGTAAAAATGGTAATGAACTAATAGATAATATTATAAGTGATTTAAAAAATGATAAGAAAGCTTCAAAGATTATAAAAGGATATAATATAAAACTAGAAGATGTAGAAGATGGACAAGCATTTTCAAGTCATGAAAAAATGACATTTAGTGTCTATGCTGATAACTTTTCTTATAAAATTTTAAGATATGATATTTCTGTTAAGAATTCAGTAGATGATGTTTTAGTAACTTATCTAGATCAAGAAACTGATATAGTTGAAGTTTACAGTTATAATGAGAAACAATCAACGATTAAAATTACCAATAAGGATAATGTTTATGATTTTGATATTTTAGATGATAATGATAAAAAGATAGCAGATTTTACATATACAGACAATAAAAATAAGAAAGAATTAAGTTATAGTTTGAGTATGGATGGTACTACATTAAAGGGTAAAGTATCATCAAATACAACTAATATTGTTAAAAATAAATCTTATAATAATAAAACTATAATTACAGCTAGTTTAAAATCAAATGGAACTGATTTAGGATCAGCAAGAATAGAAGTAAATTCTAAAGCTAAAAGTGAAAGTGATATTAATGAAGATGTTACTAATGCAGTAACAGAGGATGAAATAACTGCTGATCAAAGTGATGCTTTAATGAATATTGTTACTAGTGCTTTAACTAAATTAATGGCATAATACAAATAAATGTTAAAAGGAAGAGTTTTTCCTTTTTTCTTTCTTTAGTTGACAAAAATAGTAAAAGAATTTAATTTGTCCTTGAGAAAAATGTGAAAGTAATATATATTAAAATAAAGGAGAATGGGATATGGAAAAATTTAAAGCAAAGAAATATCAAACTTTAATTAATTTTTTTATGTTGACGTTAGGGTCAATTATAGGGGCTTTTGCATTGGAAACAATATTAATACCTAATACAATTTTAGATGGTGGAGTTACTGGTATATCAATTATTATCTCCAAATTAACTAATATTCCATTAAGTATTTTGGTATTGATTCTAAATATACCATTTGTGTATGTTGGTTATAAAAATATGGGTAAAGGATTCTTAATGCGAGCAGTTTATTCAATGGTGTTATTTTCACTTTCACTTTCATACTTTGCCTATTTTGATACTTTAATAGATACAATTTTGCTTGCAACAGTATATGGTGGTGCTTTATTAGGATTTGGGGTAGGACTTGTTATTCATGCAGGTGGATGTGTTGATGGTACTGAATCAGTTGCACTAGTTATAAGTAAAAGGACATCTTTGTCAGTAGGACAAGTAGTATTAATTTTCAATCTTATAATTTATTTTGTAGCGGGATTTATTTTTGGAATTGATAGAGCTCTTTACTCATTACTAACTTATTTTATAACCTATAAAGTCATTGATTTAGTATCAGAAGGATTTGAACAAGCTAAAGCTGCTTTAATTGTTACAGAAAAAGGAACAGATATGGCTGAAGAGATTTATAAAAGACTAGGTAGAACTGTTACTAAGCTAAAAGGAAAAGGCTTAATAAGTGGTGAAAAAGAAGTCTTATATTGTGTTTTGACACGTATTGAAGTTTTTGAACTAAAAAGAATATGTGAAAATCTAGATCAAAGTAGTTTTATATCAATACTAGAAGTTTCAGAAATTATTGGAGATCATATTAAATCTAATAAAAAGAAAAAACTAAAGGGATAAATATGTTTATTTTACAAATTAGTAGTATTTTTACTACTTTTTTTAGTCTATTCTTGTTATAATATATATAAGTTGTAAAAATAGAAAGAGAGTTGATAAGATGCCAACTGCACATATAGAAGCAAAGAAAGAAGATATAGCAAAGAAAGTATTAATGCCAGGAGATCCTTTAAGATGCAAATATATTGCTGATAATTTTTTAACTGATGTTAAAATAGTAAATAATGTTCGTAATATGACTGCTTATACAGGGTTTTATAATGGAGAAAAAATAACAGTATTTCCATCAGGAATGGGTATTCCAAGTGTTGGAATTTACTCTTATGAATTATATAACATCTATGATGTAGAAGAAATAATAAGAATTGGTACAAGTGGATCTAATAACAAAAATTTAAAATTATTAGATGTTGTTTTAGCTGATAGTGCTTATACTATGTCATCATTTCCTAAAGCATTTGACGGAGATAATATCAATTATATAGAAAGTGATAAAAAACTAAATCAAAAAATTATTGAAACTGCTAAAGCTAAAAACATAAATTTAAATGTAGGACCAATAATTACTAGTGATATTTTTGATCCATATATTGATTTTACAAAATATATTAAAAACTATGATTCTAATATAGATTATTTAGCACTAGAAATGGAAGCATTTGGACTTTTCTATATAGCCAAAAAATTTAATAAAAAAGCAGCAGCTTTAACAACAATTGTAGATATTATTGGCACACATGAATCAATTAGTAGTAGTGATCGTCAAAATAGTTTAAATGATATGATAAAATTAGCATTAGATGCGATAACTTTATCATAAAAATTTTAAATAAATACATACTAAAAGAAGAGGTGGATTATGGAATATATAAATAAAGACTTAGGTTCTTATCACTTACATATGATTAAGACAGATAAATTTAAAACAATAAAAGTAAAAGTTGCTTTTAGAAGACCAATTGTTAAAGAAGAAATAACTATTAGAAATATTTTAGTAAATTTTCTTGTTCAAACTACTAATAAATATAAAACAAGAAGAGATTTAGCAATTAAGGCACAAGATTTATATGCTGCTGCTGTATCATCAAAAAATGATCGTATTGGAAATTATATTAATACTGAGATTATGTTATCTATTTTAAATGATAAGTATACTGAAGAAGGTAATTTCAAAAAAGCTTTAGATTTTTTATATGATTTAATATATGATCCTAATGTTATAGATAACGGCTTTGATGATTCCCAATTACAAATAATTTTAAAAAGTGCAAAAACATCTCTTGAAGGGTTAAAGGAAGATTCAAATTATTATAGTTTAATAAGACTTTTTGAAGTAATGGATAATGATAGACCTTCTTCTTATAGATTAGCTGGCTATTTAGAAGATTTAGAAAAAATAGATTCTAAGAATTTATATAAGTATTATTTAGAGCTTCTTCATAAAGATTTAATGGATATTATTGTCATAGGTGATATTGATTTTGAAGAATGTGAAGAATTAATTAGAAGTAAATTTGCTCAAAAAACTTTCAAAAAATGTCGTAGTTCTTACTACTTAGATGAAGTAAAACCACGTGTTAGAAAAAGAGTTGTTATCGAAAAAGATGATAATAATCAGTCTAAACTTGCTATAGGTGCAAGACTTACTGGAATAACTAAGTATGAAAAGAATTATCCGCTAACTTTATATAACATTATATTAGGTGGAGGAGATGACTCTAAATTATTTAGAAATGTTAGAGAAAAAAATTCTCTATGCTACTATATTAATTCTGTTCCTCAAAAACTTGATAATACTTTAATAATCAGGGCAGGAATTGATAAGAAAAATATCAAAAAAACAGTAACATTAGTAGAAAAAGAAATGAATAATATCAAAAAGGGAAAAGTAAGTGAATCTGATTTAAAAACGGCTAAAGAGTTTTTTGCAACAGCAATAGATTCTTTATTAGAAAGTCAAGCAGGTATTATGGATCATTATTATATGATGAGCTTATTAAAAACTGATGATATAGAAACAAGATTAAAGAAAATGAATGAAGTTAGTCTAGCTGATGTTATAAAAGTATCTAAAAAAGTTAAACTTGATACAGTTTATTGTTTGGAGGGAATAAATAATGAAGAAGATTAATCTAAAGGGTCTTGACCAAGATGTTTATGTAGAAACACTTAAGAATAATTTAAATGTAATTATGGTTCCTTATACAAACAAGAAGAATTATTTTATTACTTATGCAACTAGATATGGTAGTAATATTAATGCCTTCGTACCAGTAGGTTCTAAAAAAGGAATTACTGTTCCTAATGGAATTGCTCACTTTCTAGAACATAAAATGTTTGAACAAGCTGATGGTGTTGATCCATTCACATTTTTTGCAGAATCAGGTACAGGAGCAAATGCTTCAACCTCTTATACTTCAACACAATATATTTGTTATGGTACAAAAGAGTTTTCTAAAAACTTAGATTTTTTACTTAAATTTGTTAATGAACCATATTTTACAGATGAAAATATTTTAAAGGAAAAAGGAATTATCAAAGAAGAAATAAAAATGTATGATGATATTCCAGAATCAGTCTTAGAAAATAAATTAAAGGAAAACCTATATCATATTGATCCACATCGTATTGATATAGCAGGTGCATGTAGTGATATTGATAAAATTACAAAAGAAGATTTATATTTATGTTATAATACTTTCTATAATCCAAATAATATGTTTATAATTATTGCAGGAAACTTTAATAAAGAAGAAGCTTTAGATATTATCAAGAATAGATTAGATAAAAAAGAAAATAGACTATCTAAGATAACAGTTAAGGATTACAAAGAACCTAAATCTGTTTATAAAAAAGAAGAAGAATTAAGCGTAAATATTAAAGTTCCAAAGATTGGTTTAGGATATAAATTTTCTAAAGAAGATTTAAAATTAGATGATGAGTTAGAACTTGATTTATACTTATCTATGCTTACATCTTTACTATTTGGTTCAGCTTCACTTTTTAGAGAAAGAGTTAGAAAAGAAAACTTAATGACTAATTTTTACTATGAGTGGGATGACATAAAGAAATACAAAAGTTTACTTCTTTATGCTGAAACAGAAAATCCTGACCTTTTAGTAGCAGAAATAGAAAAAGAATTATCAAATATAATTATTACTCAGGAAGACTTTGAAAGAATGAAAAAAGTTTGGATTTCTAATGAAGTAAAAATGATTGATTATGTTGAAACTACAGTAAATAATTTATATGATGATATGATAAGATATAAAAAAGTTATTGATAATAAAGTTGAATTAATAAGAAATTTAGATTTTAATAAATTAAGTAAATTGCTTGGACAAATGAAATTTAATAATCGTTCTAAAGTAATCTTACTTCCGATGAAAATAATAACAAAGTAACTAAAGTGCTTTGTTTTTTTCTTGAGTTATTATATAATAACAAATGTATTTATTGTTAAGGAGTTAAGAAAAATGAGTCAAAAAGAATTAACAAACGAGGAAAAAAAACAAATTAATAAGTATTTAGATGAATGCATAAAAGAGTTATATATGCGTAAATCAGTAGTAGTTTTAAAATATATGCCTAAGAAAGAGGCTGAATATGTTTTTGAACTAGTTAAAAGAAATAATAGTATTATACCTAGAACTGTAGAGTATAAATCACGACCTACTGTATTTTTAAAGTATCATAAACAGTGTAAAAATGTCGATAGGGGAAAAATGCTAAAACAGGCTCAAAAAGAATATAATAAAGGATACTTAGATGAATCATTACACATATATAAACAATTAGTTCAAATGTTTCCAAGGCCAACTTCTTTTATATTTTATAGAATTGGGCTACTTTATCTAAAACATCAGCAAAGAAAACCAGCCTTATTATATTTAAACTTAGCCTTAGGATTAAGTAAGAAAGAAAATAGAGAACACACTGAAGAATTAGAAAATTTAATTTTTAACATTAGTAATTGTATTCCACTTGAGGAACAAAAAGACACAAGATATATCGATATGGCAGAATCTGATTTTTATGAAGAAAAACATGATTCTAAACTTGAAGATATTGCATCTTTAATAAAAGAAGATAACCTAGACTTTAGTGATACATGTAAAAAATATAATTTAACTACTGAAGAGGTATTACTTGTAAAATTAATATCTGCAAGAAATAATTATGCTTCTAAAAACTTCAGTAGAGGAGATAAATTTATGAAAGAAGTAGAAAAATCCCATGAAAAAACTGAAGCTGTAAAAGAATTGTTTAAAGAAATAATAACAAATAAAAAAATGTACCAATATAGAGAAGTAAAAACCAAAAAGAAAAATTAGCTTTGATTTTAGCTAATTTTTTATTGATATAATTCTTGTTTTAATAAATCTAGATTTTCATTCATTAAGTCAATATAATCTTTATTTTCATTACGATCACTATCAGAAATAACATCTAATTTGTTTAGTTTTAACTCTTTTATAGTAGGATTCTTAGCAATTAAATCACTTGCAACTGTATTAAGTTTACTTTCTTTAAAATTATAGATGTAGTTTACAGCCTTTTGTTTAATTAAATTATTAACCTCATATAATTCTTTATCTGTAGTATTATTATCTATACAAATTACATTAAGACCAAATTTTTCTAAGAACTTTAAAGAAGAGTCAGCAACTAAAATAGTTTTATTATCTGTATTTTCAACAGTTAAACGATAATCAGCATCAAGTTCAGAAAGTTTTATTTTTAAATCATTATAAGCAGAATCGACTTCTTTTGTTAAAACATTACTAGTAATATATTCCTTTAAACCTAATCTAACATTTTGAGCCATCATAAGTAATGAAGATGGATTTAACCATAACTCTTCTGTTGAATAATCTGTTTCCAAAACATAAGATGTATCAATTATTTTTAAACTACTATTTAAATCAAGCAAATCTACTGCTAGACTTCGTTCTTTTTCAATTAATCCAGTATAAACAAATAAATCCATATTACTATAGTTCTTTTTTTGTGTTTTAGTAACTCTATATTTAGATATATCAATACCATCTGGATAAACTTGATTTATAGTAGCGTGTTTCCCATATAATTTATCAACTATATACTCATTTGGGTAATTAGTAACAGCTACTTCAATATCATCCATATTATCTTGTTTACATCCTGTTGTAAATAAAGTAATTACCATTAATATTAATAATAGGCCAATTTTTTTCTTTTTCATTTTATTCTCCTTTTTTATAACTGGGTCATAACCACTTGTACCAAAGGGATTACACCTTAATATTCTTTTTATGGCTAAAAAACTACCTTTTAAAGATCCATATTCATTAATTGTATCTATTGCATAATTACTACATGTAGGAATGTGTCTACATTTATAATGAAAATTTCCTGGTATCTTTTGATAGAGTTTTATCATTGAAATTAATAATTTCTTCATATACTCACCATATAGATATTCTACTATAAACCTAAAAAAATAGCAATTATATTTAAAAATAAAACTATACTATTTTAATAATTTTTGATATACTTAATTACGGTGAAGATTATGGAAGAATTATTTGAAATATTAAATATTGAACCTAAGGATAAGAGACTTTATGAAATAGCTGTTTCTCATTCATCTTATGCTAACGAACATAAAGCAAAGAAAGATTATGAAAGATTAGAATTTTTAGGAGATGCAGTAGTTGATTTAGTTGTTGCTGATTACTTATATTCAAATCATAATGAAAATGAGGGTGAAATGACTAAGGTAAGAGCAAGCTATGTTTGTGAAAACGCTTTATACGAATATAGTTTAAAACTAGGATTATATCGTTTTATTAAAGTTGGTCATGGAGAAGAAAAAGAGGGTGGACAGACTAAAAAATCAATTGTTGCGGATATATTTGAAGCTTTAGTTGGAGCAATCTACATAGATTTAGGATATGCAACAGCTCGTCGTACCGTTTTAAATATTGTAACTCCATATATAGAAGATCCTAATATTGTTTTCTTTAGTGACTATAAATCAGTATTACAAGAATATGTTCAAACAGAACAAAAATCATTAGTTTATGAAATAATTGACGAATATGGGCCAGCTCATGATAAGACCTTTGAAGTGGAGGTTAAAATAGATGATATTATTTATGGAAAAGGAAAAGCTGGTAGTAAAAAAGAAGCTGAACAAAATGCTGCTAAAATGGCTTTAGAGAAACTAGCAAAATAGGTGGTTAGTGTTATGAAAAAAGAAAAATCATGTGGTAATATTGTATTTAAAAAAGAAAATGGAATTTTAAAAGTTTTACTTATTCATCATAATTTAGGTCATTATGGTATGCCAAAAGGACATGTTGAGTTAGGTGAGACTGAAGAAGAGACTGCTTTAAGAGAAGTGTTTGAAGAAACTGGTATATCTTCATACATAATAGATGGTTTTAGAGAAATGATTACATATAGTCCTAAAGAAAATGTTATTAAAGATGTAATTTATTTTGTGGGAGAAACAAATGATTTTGAAACAACTCCACAGATAAGTGAAGTAAGTGAGGCTTTCTTTACTGAAACTTCAAAAGCAGTAGAGTTAGTCACTCATGAAGAAGAGAAGAAAGTTTTAGAAAAGGCAATAGAATTTTACAAAGGTTTAGAAAGATAATTTGAAAAATAATTATTTTTTTGATATAATGTAGAAGTTTGTTAACTTAATTAAATAAATGAAAGGAGAAATTATGAGTAAAATAAAAATATTTAGTTTAGGTGGACTAAACGAAAACGGAAAAAATATGTATGTTGTTGAAGTAGATAAAGATATATTTATTTTTGATGCGGGTTTAAAATACGATAACGATAGAAATTTAGGAATAGATTATATAATCCCTGATTTTACATATTTAGTTAAGAATAAAAAAAGAATTAAGGGTGTATTTTTAACACATGGACATGATAGTAATATGGGAGCAGTTCCAGATCTTTTAGAAACTATTCCAGAACTTCCTATTTATGCTACTAAATTAACTTTAGATATTATTAAAATGAAACTTAATCCAGAAAATATTTCTAAATATAAATTAAACGAGATTAAACCACATGTTAAATTAAATTTCGGGAAAAATTCTGTTTTTTCAATTAGCGTAACTCATTCAATACCAGATGCAGTTTGTTATGTTCTATATACTAAAGATGGAGCAATCGTTTATACTGGTGACTTTGTAATGGATGCAACTATGACAGAAAATTATAAGACAGATATAGGAAAACTTGCCTATGTTGGAAAACAAGGAGTTTTATGTTTACTTTCTGAATCAATTTATGCAGAAAAGCAAGGATATACTAGTCCTAACAATAGAGTGGCTTCATTTATTAGAGAAGTTTTATTGAAAAATGAAAATCGTATAATCGCAACAGTTACACCAGCACATTTTTATAGAATTCAAGAATTATTTAATGAAATTGAAAATACTCGTCGTAAAATAGTAATTATGGGAAAACAACTTCAACAAATAATTAATATGGGACTTAAGAATGGTTACTTAAAATTAGATAGTAGTAAAATAGGAGCTTTAACTAATTTAAATGATAAAGATTGTGTTGTTTTAATATCAGATGAAAAAGAAAAACCTTTTGCTAATCTAGAACGAATTATTAAAGGTTATGATAAATATATTAAGTTAACAGATACAGATACAATCTTTTTAACAGAAGCAAGTTATCCAGGTATTGAAAAGAGAATGGCTCTTATAATGGATGAAATTGCAATGCAAGGAGCAAATGCTGTTTCACTTTCTAGTAAGAAACATCTTCTTCATCATGCTTCTCGTGAAGATTTAATGATGATGATTAATTTGATGAATCCTAAATATTATTTCCCAGTAAAAGGAGAATATAGGCATCAATATGCTAATGCTGAAATAGCTGAAAGTGTTGGTATTTCAAAAGATAACATTATCTTAAAAGAAAATGGAGATGTAGCTTTCTTCATTAATGGAGAATTAAAAGATACTAAGGAACATATTGATACAGATGAAGTATTAATAGATGGTAAAACTAGTGAAGATATTGGTGATTTAGTATTAAAAGATAGAGAAATGTTAGGTTCTAATGGTATTGTTATTATCAGTTGTACCCTTGATAAGAAGACAAAACAAATAGTAGGGGGACCTGAGATACTTACACGTGGATTTATCTATGTTAAAGAAAGCCAAGATTTACTAATTGAAACCAAGGCTCTTGCTAAAAGCGTTATAGAAGAAAATATCATTCCAAATAGTCAAAGAGTAGATTATTCTAAAATAAAGAATGATGTCCGTGATATCTTAGGTAAATTCTTCTATAAAGAAACAGAATCAAAACCAATGATTATAACTGTAATTCAAGAAGTGTAGAAATACACTTTTTTCGTATAAAAAGGAGGACTTATGAGAAAAAAATTAATTAGTAAAACATATTTAAGAGGGGTTAACAAATATGAATTGAAAATATATTTTAATTTAGAAGATTGTTATATTTCAGTTAAAAAAATTATTGATATTAAGAAACCTTTTATATTATCAAATGGATTATGTGTAATTGATAATAATTATTATATTATGGAGGTTATACCTAAAAACGAAAATTATGCAATGAGAGTCTTTTTTAATAATAAAAAAGAAATATTAGAGTATTACTTTGATGTTAGTTTAGAAAATGGAATGGATAAAGAAACTGGGATACCATATTATGATGATTTATTTATAGATGTTACAAAAACAAAAGATAAAGTAGAGGTCTTAGATGAAGATGAATTGGAAGAGGCCCTAGATAATAATGAGATAAGTATAACTGATTTTGAACTGGCTAATAAAATAAGAGATATATTGTTAGAACAAATTAATAATGGAAATAACCGATATATGAATATGAATTTAGAGCAGTATTTATGATAATAAAAAAGGCTTTAAACTAATGACTATAATGATTATTAGAAGTGTAGAAATACACTTTTTTGATTTTTAAACTTTGCAAAAAAAGTCGTGTAAATTTATGTAATATGTATAGATATTTTTAATAATGAGTTTTATAATTAAATAGCAAAGTGCTATAAAATCTTGCAATTTATGGAAAAATGTGGTATAATTAGCACACTAATGAAGAGGGGGAGAATATATGGCTGATAAAGATATAGAAATTGTTACAAGTTATAATAATACAATCCCAGGCAAAGCTATAAAATTGCGTGCTGCTATGAAATTTTGGAATAGATACTCTGGTGATATTTATTCACATGTATCATTATCAATGGATACAAAACTAAATAGAATGATGTCTTTTGCTCGTAGGGAAATCAATAACCCCTTTAATGCTGGTTTGGTTATGGAAGATATTAATTCTGGACTTTTTGCATTAAATTCTGACGTAAGTAGGATAGCTGTGATGAACTTATCTATTACGGAGGCACAATACGATAAATTGTCGTCTGTTTTAACATATTATTGGGAAAATCGTGAACAATATAGTTTTAATTTTATTGGATTAGCTTCGATGCTGTTATGTGGAAGAGGAGTAGCACCTACAAATGAATTTTTCTGTTCTCAATGGGTTTCTACCGTTTTAAAAGAAAGCGGTATTGATATTTTTGAGGGTATTGATTCAAAAAATATTCGACCCTTTGATTTTTATGGAAAATTACAAGACAATATTATTTATGAAGGGCTAACTGTTGAGTATCCTAATTATAATAGCCAAAACTCAGTTAAAATTTTAAAAAAATAGTATAGAGGGGGTAAAGTATTATGCCAGGACCAAAGACTCATAATATATTTTATAAAGATTTGAAAAAACAACTAAATACTAACACATTAGATTCATTTCCAAATTATGATGATTATAGTATATTTGCACAGGGACATGATTTTTTAATCTATCACAATTTTTATAAAATTTGGAACAATAAACAATTAAATAAAAATATCGCTGATTCTAGTACATTACAAGAGGGAAAAATATCAGAATTTGTTTATAATTATATGAATATTGCTATAAATAATGGTAGTATAGAAAAAGAAGACGTAAGATTATTTTTGGGACCTGGTTATTTAATGCATCATGTATTAGATGCTTATACGCATCCTTTAATAATATTTTATTCTGGTGATCATACTAGAGATTTAAATAATAAGACATGGGAACATGGAATAGTTGAAAACTTATTAGATATATATTTAATGGAACATTTGGAAAATAAAAATCCTAGAGAGTATCCTGTATATAAAGATTTTATTTTCTCACACATGGTTAGCCCTGATTTGATTAATACTTTGAATTTAGCATTAGAAGAAACATATGGAATAAAAGATGGTGGCCAAAGATTTGCTGAATCCATTTATCAGGTAGAGATGTTTATCAAAAAGTTTAAGTATGATCCAACAGGATTAAAAAGAGTTTTTTTTGATCTTGTTGATCCAATACTAAAGGGAACAAAATCTTTTTCGTACAACAGAGATTGTGATAATAATTTAGATTTTTTGAATTTAAATCATGAAGAGTGGTTAAATCCAAATGATAATAAAATCACTTCTACTATGTCTTTTCTAGATTTATATAAAAAAGCTTTAAATGATGGTGCTAACATCATAGATGAATTAGAAAAAATTGCTAAACATGGGGTTATTTCTTATCTTGATATTTGTGATTTAGTTCCTAACGTTAGTTCTATAACAGGGTTAGAGTCCGGAAAAAAACTTGAATTAAAATATACAAAAAAACGTTGATATATAATTAGATATAATTAAATATATTTAATTATTAAATTGAAAATATTACTGAACATTAAATGATTCAGTTTTTTGTATGTATAAAATTTAAAAGTATAAAAAATAAATTGACGCACATTACAGTTTTATATTATACTAATATAGAATATGGGAGTGATTTATCAATGATAAATATTAATAGTCTTTTTTTTCAAATAGCAAGTGCTTTTTATATTTTTCTTCTTATTATTACGTACTTTCCAAAGAAAAAAATTAGCAGTTTAGAAAATAAAATATTTAGTGTTTTGATAATAATAATATTAATAACTTTGATTTTTGATTGTGCTAGTGTTACTTCTGGTTTAATAAATCCTAATACTTTTCTTTCGACTATATTATGTAAAGTATACTTGGTATTAATTCTATTATGGGTTATAGTCTTTACATACTATATATATGTTATTTCTCATAATGGAGAAAAAAATTATACTACTTTAGTATACAAAAATTATACTAGGGCTTTACATTTTTTTATAGTTTTCTCCATTATTGTATCTTCTTTCATAATGATATTGCCATTAAATGTATATGGTGATGGTAAGATTATGTATACTTTTGGGCCATCAGCAATTTTTTGCTATTCAATAGCTGGAGTATGTATTGTCTTTTGGATAATATTAATTATATCCAATATAAAGGAAATAAGAAACAAAAAATATATTCCGGTATTTTCGTTTGTTATTGTTGCCGGTAGTGCTGCAATTATTCAATCATTATTTCCACAATATTTACTTGTAACAGCAGCAGCGTCATTTATAACATTTTTAACATATTTTACAATTGAAAATCCAGATATAAAAATGATAAACGAATTAAATATTGCTAAAGATCAAGCCATTAAAGCAAACAATGCTAAAAGTGAGTTTTTATCAAGTATGTCACATGAGATAAGAACTCCTTTAAATGCAATTGTTGGTTTTTCTCAAGCTTTACAAGAAGAAGATTTACCAGAACAAGCACAAGAAGAAGTAAAAGACATTGTTATGGCATCTAATGGTCTTCTTGAAATAGTAAATGGAATTTTAGATATTTCTAAAATAGAAGCCAATAAGATTGAAATAGTAAACAGTGAATACAATTTCAAAGATATATATGATAATTTACTTGCACTAACTAAAGCAAGACTTGGTGATAAACCATTAGAAATAAGAACTAGCTATGATTCAACAATTCCTACAACTTTATATGGAGATCATACTAGAGTTCAACAAGTAATATTAAATATTTTAACTAACTCTGTAAAATACACTAGACAAGGTTTTATAGATTTTAGAGTTAGTTGCATCATTAATGGCGAAATTTGTCGTTTAATAATATCAGTAGAAGACTCTGGTATTGGTATTAAACAAGAAAATATTTCTAAATTATTCTCTAAGTTTGAACGCTTAGACTTAGATAAAAATATAACTATTGAAGGAACTGGTCTTGGACTTGCGATTACTAAGAAATTAATTGAATTAATGCAAGGTACAATTGTAGTTCAAAGTGAATATGGCAAAGGTTCTAAATTTACTATTGCTATCGATCAAAGAATAATTAATAAACCAAAAGAAGAACAAGTTGATGTTATTGGAACGTCTTCTAATAAAACAGTTAATACTAATGCAGTTGTTGATGTTTCTGGTAAAAAAGTTTTAATAGTTGATGATAATAAAATAAACTTAAAAGTAGCAGAACGCTTACTTGAAAAATATAATCTTGATATTACAACAGTAGATAGGGGTATGATGTGTATTCAAAAAGTAAATGAACCAAATAACTATGATTTAATTTTAATGGATGATATGATGCCGGGTATGAGTGGTGTTGAAACTCTTCATAAATTAAAAGAAAATCCAAACTTTAATATTCCAGTAGTAGCGTTAACTGCTAATGCTATTAGTGGAATGAAGGAAAAGTATTTAAGTGAAGGATTTAATGATTATTTAGCAAAGCCAATCGATAAAAATGAATTAAATAATATTGTTGTAAAGTGGTTGAATAAATAATTAATTATGCTATAATTTAGATAAGAATAAGGAGAGTATATATGGATAATACAATGATTTTAAAAACAAATGGAATAGATGTAGATAAAGGTTTAGAATTACTTGGAGATATGTCTATGTATAATTCAATTTTAAAAGAATTTTATGATGGCTATTATAATAGAATGAAAAAAATAGAAGCATTAAAACTAAGTTCTGATATGGCAAATTATGCAATAGAGGTTCATTCTTTAAAAAGTGATTCTAAATATTTAGGATTTACTAAACTTGCAGAACTTGCATATAATCATGAAATGGCTAGTAAAGCAGGTGATATTACTAGTGTTAATCTTCATTATAATGAATTAGTAATTGAAGGTAATCGTGTAATTAGGGTTGTTCAAGAATACTTTATGAAAAACAGTGAAAATCCTGATTCTAATAACGAAACTTCTACTGATACTGCACCTTCTGAGGATGTAGTTATGATTTCTAAAGAAGATATAGATAATGCAGGACAAGCTATTTTAGTTGCAGATGACTCTGTAATAATTCGTGATTTCGTAAAAGAAATTTTCCATGATAATTATAGTGTGTTAATGGCTAAAGATGGAAGAGAAGTAATAAATATAATTAATTCAAATTCTAATATAGCTGCCTTACTTTTAGATTTAAATATGCCAGGAGTAGATGGTTTTGCAGTTCTTGATTATTTTAAGGAACATGATTTATTTAAAAAGATTCCTGTTTCTATTATATCTGGAGCAAATGATAAAGCGTCAATTGATAAAGCATTCTCATACAACATTGTAGATATGCTTAATAAACCATTTAATAAAAGTAATGTTAAATTAGTAGTAGAAAAGACTATTGCATCAAAAAGTATTTAATAGATAGGAGAATGTATATGTATGATGTAAATTTACTTACATCTAATGGAGTAGATGTTGCTAAAGCCTTAGAATTATTTGGTGATATGGATATGTATAATTCAACGCTAAATGATTTTATAAAGGAAATTTATAATAGATTAGAAAGAATAAAGAAATTTAAAGAAACTTCAGATATGGCAAATTATGCAATAGAGGTGCACGCTTTAAAAAGTGATTCAAAATACTTTGGTTTTACAAAACTTGCAGAACTTGCCTTCAACCATGAAATGGAAAGTAAGAAAAATAATATGTTTTATATTATGGATCATTATGATGAATTAATGACTGAAGCTAAAAGAATAGTAGTTTTAATAGAAAAATACATGGGAATAGAATCAAGTGGTATCAAACAAGAAGAAGTTGTTGATAATAGTAATGTAATTCTAAAAGATAAAACTATTCTAGTTGTAGATGACTCTAATGTAACAAGAAATTTTGTTCAAAAGATATTTTCAAGTCAATATAATTGTTTAGTTGCGACTGATGGAAATGAAGCAATTAATATTATTTCTAATAATCTAAATAACAAAATAGTTGCAGTTTTACTAGATTTAAATATGCCAGGTTTAAATGGTTTTGATGTTTTAGAATATTTTAAAACAAATAATTTATTTTCTTTAATACCCGTTTCTATTATTACCAGTGATAATTCTAAAGAAACAAGAGATAAGGTATTCTCATATGGTGTTGTAGACATTTTGGTAAAACCATTTAATGAAAGAGATGTAAAACTGGTTCTTGATAAAACAATATATTTCAACGATCAACTATAATAGTTGATTTTTTCTTTTGGAGAATCTATAATATTATGAAAAAAGTAGGTGAAATATTATGTATGGATATAGTGTAATTGAAACATTAGATTTTGAAATAGTTAATGTTCAAATATCAGATAATTATTTAAAAAATGGAAAAATCAGACTTTCTGATTACTTTACAAGAAAAGATGTCCTAACAGAAAGTAATATTATTACTGATACTATAAGTAAAATGAAATGTAAGAAAAATATAGATGATGAGTATAATGAAAGGTTTAGTCATAATTACTCAATTGACGATATTTTAGAACTACTTGTATCCGACTTAGATGCATATTCTCTATTATATAAAGTTCCACCTATCAAAATTTCTAACGTTGAATGGGAATTGTTATTTTATGAATTAGGAAAGTATTATCATAATAGAGGTATAGATGATTTCTATATAGAAGATATGATATCTCTAAATAAAATGGCTGTTTCAAAAGCAATGGTTTATGAAGATGATACAATTTCATTAAATACTTATATTTGGTCATTAAGATATTTAGAATCAAATATAATAACAGAAAGAAATTTGGAAGATATTACTTCACAACTTTCTTTTACATTTGGTATTGATGCTTTGAGTTTAATAAAAAACGAAACTGGAAAAGTTGGATGTCTTAATAAGTCTTTTGGTTTTGAGTTTGATGTTGGCTCAAAGGATGAAATGATAAAGACTTTAGTTAATGATGGATATGAGATTGAAGATCCTAATCCTATAAATAAAGATGATTCCTCAACATGTGACAAACCTAAACAAAAAGTAGTTAAATTTAGTGATTATGCAAATAGTAAAAAATAATTATTTAAACCATTAGTTTTTTTTTGAACAATTTTCAATGCATATTCTTTATTGTGCATAATAAAAACATCTTCTTTCCAAAGAGACATTATAAATCATTGTCAGTGACATTTAAAAAAGGATTAACAAGAAAAATTTTGTTTACATTTTTATTAAAATATGTTAGTATAAAAACCAAAAAGCAAGGTGATAAAAATGGAAAATTATGAATTTATATTAAATGAAGTAAATAGTTATATAAATAGAAAACAAAATATAAGTGAAGGTCAAATAAGTTTATACGATTTATATAGGAAAACAGAAAAATATTTAAGCCCATTAACTGATATATTTGAAAATAATATAATAGAGAAAAGATTAAATAAATCTGTAAGTTTAAAAGAAAGAATTGAAAGAGCTAAAAATGATAAGATAGGGGATAAATATACAGTAGTAACTTATACAGAAAATCAAAAAGCTATATTAAAAATTTGTATAGATGGATGGTCAAATTTTTTAAAAATTATAAAAGATTTTAATGATGATAATTTATACGCAGAATATTACAATTATGGAAGTCTTATGAAGTCTGGTTTAAAAGAAGAAGTTATAAAAATTATTAAGCCAATATTAAAGAAAAATTATAAGGAAATAGTAGAACAGTTAAATATATTAGAACAATATTCTAAAAGAATAGGAGATATTGATACAAAAAAAGATAACTTCTGCTGTAATGCTTCAAATGATTTATTTGATATAACTGTAATTTGTACATCTTATAGTGTTGGTTATAATATTAAACTTAGTAAAGAATATGATGAAAATGGTATATATGATAGAACTTGGTTAAGTAGACCATCATTAGAAGATGTTGTAAATGAAAATATAAGTGATATTCTTAAGAATACTTTTGTAAATGTAAGAGATTTAGATGAAAGATTCAAAATTATATTAAATGATTATGAATTATTAGAAGAAAATGAAAAACTGACTTCTGATAGTAAAGATGCTAGTTCAAAAGTTAAAGTAAAAAAATCAAAGTTAGTTAAATAGGTAAATGCAATTTCTATTTAAGCATTATAATTATAAGGTAAAATGCAGTAAAAAAGAGAAATATAAATAAAAAAAGTTGCATTTAACTTTTTAAAGAATGTAGTATATTTAATCAATTGTTTTCCTTTTTTGAGAACTTATTTTACTGAGAAGCTTATAGCTCAAATCAACTTCATCTTGCTTTATGTGTATTAGATGAAGTTTTTTTGTACATTATTATCCATAAATATTTTTAAATAATTTGTATGTAGTTTTATATTCCATACTTTTTCTTTCGATAAATGCATTATTAGACTAAATGCAACTTTAAAAAAAAGATAAATTATAACTTGTATTTACTTCTTTAAGTAACATATAGTAAAAAATAATTTGACAGCATATATATTAATATGGTATAATCTTAATGTTTGATGCCTCATGCTCAAACCGCATTGAAAAGGTAAAAACAGACTTTCTGTACCTTAAGAGCGAGTCTTAAGTTATATTAAAGGAGGTAAAAGAGATGAATGCAGTAATTAAAGTTGGTGGAAAACAATACTTTGTTAAAGAAAATGATGTAATTTTCGTTGAAAAATTAAATGCTGAAGCAGGAGATAAAGTAAGTTTTGATCAAGTATTAATGCTTGATAACAAAGTTGGAAATCCATATCTTGAAGGTGCTACTGTTTTAGGTGAAGTATTAAAGAATGGTAAGCAAAAGAAAATTAGAGTTTTCAAATATAAATCTAAAGATAGATCTAACCGTAGAACTCAAGGACATAGACAACCATATACTCAAATCAAAATTACAAAAATTAATGGTTAATTATGATTAAGGTTAAAGTTGAAAAAAAAGGTGCAAACTATGATAAAATATCAATTCTAGGTCATGCTATGTATGATGATTATGGAAAAGATATTGTTTGCAGTGCAGTTAGTAGTATTGTTACTACAACGGTTAATGGATTATTATCATTAAATAGAGAGTCTATTAATTATTTAGTTAGTAATAAAGGAATGGTTATTACAGTATTAAGTAATGATAGGACTACACAAGTTCTAATTCATAATATGATTAGCTTATTAAAGGAATTAGAAAGTAATTATAAAGATAACGTAGAAGTTAAATAAGGAGGAAAAGTCATGAGATTTTTAAAGTTAGATATCCAATTATTTGCTCACCATAAAGGGCAAGGTTCTACTTCTAACGGACGTGATTCAATAGGACGTAGATTAGGTGCTAAAGCTGCTGATGGACAATTTATTACAGCTGGTTCTATTATTTATCGTCAACGTGGTACTAAAATTTTTCCTGGTACTAATGTAAGACGTGGTAATGATGATACCCTATATTCTACAGTTGATGGTATTGTTAAATTTGAACGTTTAGGAAGAGATAAGAAACAAGCATCAGTTTATACAGTTGCAGAATAAAAATGTAAGAATGGCAAATTAAATACCATTCTTTTTCTATACAATTTTGTTCAAAAAATATAGTAAATATACCACATAAATGATATACTATATTTAACATTTATAATATAAGGAGGATTACATATGAAATTAATTGAAAAAACTTGTCCAAAGTGTGGAGCAAACCTAGAATTTGAACCAGGTGCAAAAGAAGTTAAATGTTCATATTGTAATAAAGAATTTATAATAGAGGGAAATGAAAATAATAATATGGGAAAAGAAATCTCTCCAGATGATATACAACTAGTTAGTAAGCTTGGGAAAGGTGTTACCATTATGGCAATTGTTATTATATTAGTTATTGCCTTTTTTATAATTGGTTCTGTTGCTTTTGGAATGTTTAATAAAGATTCGATAATAAATAAAAGTGATAACTGGTTTTCTAATTTTAATAATAATTACGATGATGATGTACTAAAGTCAGTAAAAGATATTAGTGTTGAAGATCAAAAAAGAATAGAAGAAAAAAGCCTAACTTTACTGAAAGAATGGAATGAAAAAAGCAATAGTGTTTCTTTAAATGAATATAAAAATTTGGGATATTATCTTGTTTATGATGAATTTGGTACTGATATTTATAATGTTTATGAATTAAATTATAATGTAAACGGAGTCAATCGTGTGATTTATACAGGTGTAAGCTATATGAATGTAAATTATAAAAATAAAACAGTAAAAGTTGGAAATGGATCAATATTTGGTAAAATTTTATCTTATGATATGTGCAGTTTATGGGGATATGAAAGTGTACAAGACTTATATAATAATATTGACTATTCAGATGAAGAAATATCTGCAAGTGATGGATTGTATACAAGTTAGTTAGGAACAATTTCTGTTTCTTTTTTTTCTTAAAATGTGATATTTCCTTTTGTTATGCATTATGATATAATAACCTAGCAAAGAAGGAAAGATAACTATGAATATAGATGAAAGGATAAAGTTGCTTAATAAAGATATCATTAGTAACCAGAAAAAAATTAGAAATTTAAAAATCAGAGATGATATAATAGGTTTTTTACCATCTTTTATTTTGGTAGGAACAATTACAACAATAACATTTAAATTTTATAATCTTGAATTAGTACAAGACTTTTATCCTGGTGCTGTTTTTGTTTCCTTAATTATAGGTGGAATTCCATCTGGTTATTTACCTTCCGAAAAAACAAAACAAAAAATTAAAACATATAAAAGCAATATTAAAGAAGCAATAGATGAATTACATTCTATAGCATTAGAAGAAAATAAAAAATATAATTGAATTTTATGGTATAATAACTTTAGAAAAAGGAGGCTAGTATTATGTTCGTAGATGAAGTAGAAATAAAAGTAACCGCAGGAAAAGGTGGAGATGGTTGTACTGCATTCAGACGTGAAAAATATATTTCAATGGGAGGACCATATGGAGGAAATGGTGGCCATGGTGGAGATATAATATTTAAGGTTGATCAGGGATTACATACATTATTAGACTTAAGATATCAAAAAAATATTAAAGCTAGTAAAGGTGAAAATGGAAGAGGTAAGAATCAACATGGTAAAAATGCTGAAGACTTAATTGTAAAAGTTCCTCAGGGTACTGTTATAACTGACTTAGATACAGGACTTATTATTGGAGATTTAAAAGATAAGGATAGTGAAGTTGTTGTTGCAAAAGGTGGAAGAGGAGGAAGAGGTAATACTGCCTTTAAAACCCAAACAAATACTGCTCCTGATTTTTCAGAAAATGGTGAAGAAGGAGAAGAAAAAAATGTTAAAGTAGAAGTTAAAATGATAGCTGATGTTGGATTAGTTGGATTACCTAGTGTTGGAAAGAGTACTATAATTTCATGTGTTTCTAAATCAAAACCAAAAATAGCTGCATATCACTTCACAACGCTTACTCCAAATCTTGGAGTTACAAGAAGTTCAGATGGTAGAAGTTTTGTTTTAGCTGACTTACCAGGTTTAATTGAGGGAGCTAGTCAAGGTGAAGGATTAGGAGATAAATTCCTACGTCATATTGAAAGAACAAAGGTTATAGCTCATGTTATTGACATGAGTGGCAGTGAATTAAGAAATCCTTATGATGATTATGTTCTTATTAATAAAGAACTTGGTGATTTTAATAAGAAATTATTAAAGAAACCACAAATTATAATTGCCAACAAGATGGATATTCCAGAAGCAAAAGATAACTTAATAGAATTTAAGAAAAAACTAAATAATGATGATATTAAAATATTTGAAGTTAGCGCTATTACGAATGAAGGATTAACAAAAGTTATTGATTATCTTGCAGAGTTACTTGAAAATACACCAGATACACCTTTATTTGAAGAAGAGGCGTTTGAAAGTCATGTTCTATATAAATTTAAGCATGAAGAACCATATACTATTGAACGTGAAGCAGATGATTTATGGGTAATTAAAGGAAAAGAGATAGAAAAAATCTTTAAAATGACAAAATTCTCATCAGAAGAAGGAATGCTTAGATTTGCTAAAAAGCTTCGTAGAATGGGAATTGATGCTAAATTAGAGGAAATGGGAGCCAAAGCAGGAGACCAAGTTAGAATTTTAGATTTCTATTTTGATTATAAAGATTAAAAAATTTTCATTAAGCCTTGCGCTTAAGAAAAAAATATGCTATTATTAAATAGCAATGGACCCTTAGCTCAGTTGGTTAGAGCATCCGGCTCATAACCGGGCGGTCATAGGTTCAAGTCCTATAGGGTCCACCAACTACGCGGGTATGGCGGAATTGGCAGACGCGCTAGACTTAGGATCTAGTGCCGCAAGGCTTGCAGGTTCAACTCCTGTTACCCGCACCAATGACGAATCTGTTCGAACTATTCGAACTTTAAATACATTTTCAGTCTGAAATATGACTGATTTTTTTGTGCAATAAATCTCTGCTGGTAATTTTGATACTTGTGTCAAAATACCTAGAGGTTAAGTATTTTGGATGAATCCTAAGTAGTTTAAAAAATGAGGTTCATTAATTGATAATGGTATTTCTTCACTACACCTTGGTAGTGATAAAATAATGTAAGTAAAACAATCTCTAAAAACAATAATTCTGTAAAGTGCTAAACAACTATCTAAAGACAAGCATAATTGTAGAAAATATAATTATAATTAAGAATATATTTATATAGTCAGATGTTTTAAATTTTTATATGAAGATATTTCAGCAATTAGAATCATGTCAGAAATTATTAAATTCTGAGATAATAGAAAAAGCTACAAAAGAGAAACAAAGACCAGTAAAAAAATGGTTTCAAATAATAACAAATAATGAAGGTATAGGAATATTTCTTTTTTTAGTGTATAATGAATTATAGGTTAAGGGAGGGTTTTAAATGAAAAAAGAAGAGTTAAATGAATTAAAAGAAAAAGTAA